>JBBROR010000107.1:0-9686 GCA_038229175.1 Acetobacterales bacterium
TCCGGGGGAGTAGCGCCGGATTGCCGTGCCGATCAGATCTCTTTGCGCTGCATCATGCCGGCCATGTTTTCGGCCTGCCGGATGGCGAGGGAGACGATCGTCAGCGTGGGGTTGCAGGCGGCGCCCGAGGTGAACTGGCTGCCATCGGACACGAACAGGTTCTTGATGTCGTGGGTTTGGCCATACTTGTTCAGCACGCCGTCGCGCGGCTTTTCGCTCATCCGGTTGGTGCCCATGTTGTGGGTGCTCGGATACGGCGTGGTGTGGAACACGCGGGTGGCGCCCACGGCATCATAGATGCCGCCGCCTTGGGCGAAGCCGTGCTTGCGCATGGCGATGTCGTTCGGGTGATCGTCGAAATGCACGCTGGCCACCGGCATGCCGTTCTTGTCCTTGGCCGCACCGTCGAGCGTGATGCGGTTGGTTTCGCGCGCCATGTCCTCGCCGACCAGCCACATGCCGGCCATATGCGAGTAGTCGTCCATCGCCGAGGTGAAGCTGCGGCCCCAGCCGCCCGGATCGAGGAACGCGGCCATGAAGGGCAGGCCCAAGGCCAGCGTCTCCATCTCGTAGCCGCCCACGAAGCCGCGCTTGGTGTCGTGGCGTGCCTCGTCGCGCACAATGCCGGCCATTGTGGTGCCGCGATACATGTGCACGGGGCGCTCGAACGTGGCATAGACGCTTGCGGTCATGTGACGCATGTAGTTGCGGCCAACTTGGCCGGAGGAGTTGGCGAGCCCGTCTGGGAACATCGCCGACGCCGAGTTCAACAGCAGCCGCGGGCTTTCGATGGAATTGCCGGCGACCGCAACAATACGAGCCTTCTGGCGCTGCGTGGCGCCCTTTTCGTCCGTGTAGACCACGCCGGTCACCTTGCCGGAAGCGTCATGCTCGATCTTGATCGCCATGCTGCCGGGCCGGACCTCGAGATTGCCGGTCGCCTCGCCTTTCGGGATCTCGCTGACCAAAGTGGACCATTTCGCGCCAGACTTGCAGCCCTGGAAGCAGAAGCCAATCTGCTGGCAGGCACCGCGGCCGTCACGCGGCTGGCTGTTGATGGCCATGTTGCCGCTGTGGAAGTCCTTATAGCCCATCTTCTGGGCACCGGCGGCTAGCACCTTGTAGTTGTTGTTGCCAGGCAGCCGGGGAATGCCGTTGGTGCCGGTCACACCCATCTTCTGCTCGGCCTTGGTGTAGTAGGGCTCAAGCTCCGCCAGGGTGATCGGCCAGTCCATGAGGTTGGCGCCGGGCAAAGCGCCGTAGGTGGTGCGGGTCTTGAACTCGTGTTCCTGGAAGCGCAGTGAGGCGCCGGCCCAATGGGTGGTGGAGCCGCCGACGGCCTTGACGATCCAGGCCGGCAGATTCGCGAAATCCTTGGCCACCCGCCACGAGCCGGACGTTGTGCGCATATCCGTCCAGGCGAGCTGGGAGAAGCTTTCCCATTCATCGTTGATGAAATCCTGCGACTCATAGCGGCCGCCGGCTTCGAGAATGACCACCTTGATGCCGCGCTGGGCCAACTCGTTGCCAAGCGTGCCGCCACCAGCGCCGGAGCCGATGATGCAGACAACGCTGTCGTCGTTCAGATCGAATTTTGCCATGTGCGTTTTCCCTTCAGACCGTCGGCAGCCAGTCGATGTCATCAAAGCCGCGCTTGATGTAGCCACCCTTGTCCGCGGAGGCGCCCTCGTAGCCGAATTTCGGCCAGAGCTCCTTTTGGTTGTAAAGTGTGACAACAAGATCGCCGCGCAGCTTGGCGAAGAACGGGGTCTGGGCGATGCCGTTGAGCAACGTCACGCGGTCGGCTTCCCAGTTCACCGACATGTAGTCGGCCGCGCCGAAGCGATCCTTCGCGTCGGCATCGAGACGGGCCACGCCGCCTTCGAGCAGCGCTTTCTTTGCTGCGTCCTTGGCCAGCGCCTCATAGCCGGCGCACGCGGTGACGTAGTATTTGTCGGCCAGCATGTCGTGCGGGAAAATATCACGCGCTGCTTTCACCAGGGTGGCAGTCACGTGGGGCGACAGGTTCTGCGCACCCTGCGCCCAGGCGGCATTGGCAGAAATTCCAACACCCGCGGCAATGGTGGCGGCAGCGGGTGCTGCAGCCGTGGTCTTCATGAAGCCACGGCGACTCATCGTGGCGCGCCGATCGATATCTCGCATTTTCGTGATCTCCCTGTTCAGGCGTGGTTTGATATCAGCGATACCGTCCATGCTTCTGCAATACCTCTATCTTGTATCCATCCGGGTCCGTTATGAAGAAAAACCTGGCCAGCAGACTTCCCTTATGGTCGAATTTTTTTAAGGGGTGGGGAGCAAGCCCTTCGGCCACAAAGCGCGCATGCTCGGCGTCGAGATCATCGACCACGAAGGCGAGATGGCCGTAGCCATCGCCCTGTGCGTAGGGTTCGCTGCGATCGCCATTGATGGTCAGTTCAAGTTCAAAGTCGCTCTCGGCAGACTTCAGATAGACGAGAGTAAAGCCGTCGAACGCCAGGCGGGTGGCAATCTCAAGGCCAAAAGCCCGACGGTAGAAATCCATCGCGCGTTCCTCGTCGAGCACGCGGATCATGCTGTGGATGGGTTTGGCCATCAGTTCTGTTCCTTCAGCCAGTCGATGATGGTTTTGCGCGTGTCGGCGTTGGCCTGCCGATACGCCATCACGGAGCCTGGGATCAGCGCCTGCGGGTTAATGAGATAGGCATCGAGTGCGGCGTCGTCCCACACGATGCCGGAAGCCGCGTAGCCAGGCGAGTAGATGAAGCCCGCCAGGCTGCCGGCCTTACGGCCGAACACGCCATGCAGATTCGGACCCTGGCGCGGCCCATCATCGGCCGCCACCACGTGACAGGTGCCGCATTGACGCGAGAACAACGTCGCGGCATCGATTGTGGCGGGGCTGGCAGGCGGGCTGAATTGTGCCAATGCGGCAGGTGTTGACGCAACCATCAGGCACAGCGTGAAAACAACCGCTGGTGCGGCAGCAAGGCGCATTCGTTTCCCCCCGGACCAAGTGTGGCCAGCAGCAATCCTACGGGGGCGGGAACAGCATCGGTAGTATCAGGCTACGACACGCACGTTTTCCGTCTTCGCTCCGCCGGCTCCCTCGCGGTCCAACCGTTCGGCGACCTGGCGCGCATGCAGGTCCTGGTGGCGGAGATAGTGCAGGCAGGTGACGCGGAGCAACGAGGCCAGATTGGCGATCTCGTCCTGCTGGCCAAGGATTTCGTCGTGCAGCACGCCGATGAAGCGAGCGACGGACATCTGTTCTTTTTGGGCGATCTCCTCGAGGATCTCCCAGAAGGCGGCTTCCAGCCGGATGGAGGTAGAATGGCCGTGCAGCCGGACCGCGCGCGTTTCCGCGGCGTAGGTTGCCGGGTTTTGCGATCGGAACAGCCAGCACATGCTTTTTCCTCACATTCAGCTGAAGGCTGCAGCCACAAGCCGCCTGCATGGGAGGATATGCCTCGGAACCGAAACTTCGCAACGTGCGCGTTCGATCCCGCGCCAGGCGGCCCCTTGCTTGCGCCCCCTACCCGGATGAAAGCACGGAGACCATCCAGTCCCCCGCGATCCAGCATCGCGCTGTGTATACGGCGCTCGTCGGCTCCCTGCGCGGCCACGGCCCCATTGTCTGTCGCATCAATACGGTTTCAAGCCGCCCGGGTCTCTGCCCGCGCGGTGCCGCAACCAAACCGGCCATGTTCCTGCCTGCCCTGAGTTTCCCAGCTTATGGAGCATATGATCCGCGATGTTGATGAGGACATTCTTTTTAAACTGAAGTGCTGGAGACAACCAGTTTCGGCAATGATGAACCCACGATCAGGCGCATGGCGTTTGTCGGACACGGTTTTAGATCATGATGCGTTTGGGTTGCTTCACCCCAACGCATCATGATCGATAAAACAAAGGTTAGAGCGGGATGATTTTGAAGCTATCCAAAATCATCCCGCTCTGAAGGCTGACGAAACGACCGGGTTGGATAATTTGCCGAAGCTGGGTGCTGGCTCGAGCCGATCATGCAGACCCGCCATGCTGCACCCGCGTTGACCCGCGCTGCCCCGGGGTCTATGTACCACAGGCTCCGGATCAGGAGTGGCACATTCGATGACCGACGTTCGTGAAGCCCAGTTTGTCGGGCGCACCACCGACGGACGCACCGTGCGCCGCCCGCTTTCGCCGCATCTGCAGATTTACAAGCCGCAGATCACATCCGGCCTTTCCATCTTTCATCGGATCACTGGTTGCGCGCTGTCTGCCGGCACCCTTCTTCTGGTCTGGTGGCTGGTCGCGGCCGCCACGTCCGATGGTGCTTTCGCCACCGTGTCGGCCGTGGTGCACACGTGGCTTGGGCATCTGGTCCTGTTCGGCTGGACTGCGGCTCTTTGGTATCATTTTTGCGCCGGGATCCGGCATCTTGCGTGGGATGCGGGCTACGGCTTCGAACTGCCGCAGGTCCATGCCAGCGGCAAACTGGTGCTGGTCGCCACTGGCGTGCTGACGGTGCTGACCTGGGTTATCGGCCTGGTGGTCGCGTAAGGGGGAACGAGCATGGCAAACGCACCGCGTCAGACCGTTATGCGCTCAGACCTTGGCCGCGCCCGTGGCCTAGGATCCGCTAAATCCGGCACCGCGCATTGGTGGGCCGAGCGTGTGACCTCCATCGCACTGGTGCCGCTTACGTTGTGGTTCATCCTGGCCATGTTCCGGCTGGTGGCTGTCCCCCGGGACACCGTGATCGCCTGGGCCGGCAACCCCATCAATGCCACCCTGCTTCTCGCATTGGTGGCAATCACTTTTCATCATATGGCGCTGGGTTTGCAGGTCGTCATTGAAGACTATGTCCATGATGAGAAGACCCGCATGGCTTCGCTGCTTGCGATGAAGGGGCTGACCGCGCTGCTCGCGATCGCCTCCGTCGTCGCCGTGCTGAAGCTTGCGCTGGCCGGCTAAAACCCTCGAATACGGATACCAAGTCCATGAATGCGATCTCGAAGCCCTCCGCAGGTGCCTACAACATCATCGATCACACCTACGACGTGGTGGTGGTGGGCGCCGGCGGTGCCGGTCTGCGTGCAACGTTGGGCATGGGTGCTTCGGGTTTGAAAACAGCCTGCATTTCCAAGGTGTTCCCCACCCGCTCCCACACCGTGGCGGCCCAGGGCGGCATCGGCGCCGCGCTCGGCAACATGGGCGAGGACGATTGGCGCTGGCACATGTATGACACCGTCAAGGGGTCGGACTGGCTGGGCGACCAGGACGCCATCGAATACATGTGCCGCGAGGCGGCACCTTCGATCTACGAGCTTGAGCATTTCGGTGTGCCGTTCAGCCGCACCGAGGATGGTCGCATCTACCAGCGGCCCTTCGGCGGCCATATGCAGGATTACGGCAAGACGCCTGCCATGCGCGCCTGTGCCGCCGCCGATCGCACCGGGCATGCCATCCTGCACACGTTGTATCAGCAGAGCCTGAAGCACGAGGTTGAATTCTTCGTCGAGTATTTTGCGCTCGACCTGATCATGAACGAGGACGGCGCCTGCGTGGGCGTGATGGCGTGGTGCCTTGAAGACGGATCGATGCATCGGTTCCGCGCCCAGCAGATCGTGCTGGCCACCGGTGGATATGGCCGCGCCTATCTGTCATGCACCTCAGCCCATACCTGCACCGGCGACGGCGGCGGCATGGCGTTGCGCGCCGGCCTGCCCACGCAGGACATGGAATTCGTTCAGTTCCACCCGACCGGCATCTTTCCGGCCGGTTGCCTGATCACCGAGGGTGCCCGCGGCGAGGGTGGTTATCTAACGAACTCGGAGGGCGAACGCTTCATGGAGCGCTACGCCCCCACGGCGAAGGACCTTGCCTCGCGTGACGTGGTGTCCCGCTCGATGACGATGGAGATCAACGAAGGCCGCGGCGTGGGTCCGAACAAGGACCACATCCTGCTGCATCTGGAACATCTCGGTGCCGAGTTACTGCACGAGCGTCTGCCGGGAATTTCCGAAACCGCGAAGGTGTTCGCCGGTGTGGATGTCAACAAGGAAGCCATCCCGGTGCTGCCCACCGTGCACTACAACATGGGCGGCATTCCCACGAACTACCGTACCGAGGTGCTGCGCCCAACGGCGTCCAACCCGGATGCCATCGTGCCCGGCCTGATGGCCGTGGGTGAAGCGGCGTGCGTGTCCGTCCATGGCGCCAACCGCCTCGGCACCAACTCGCTGCTCGACCTGGTGGTGTTCGGCCGCGCGGCCGCCCATCGCGCGTCGGAGATCCTCAAGCCCGGCGCCTCGCAGGCGGCGCTGCCGTCCCGCGCCGGTGAGGCTTCGCTCGACCGGTTCGACCGCACCCGCAACGCAAAGGGCGGCACCAAAGTTTCCGAAATGCGCGACACTCTGCAGCGCACGATGCAGGCGCATGCCGCGGTGTTCCGCAATTCCGAGAGCCTGACGCAGGGCGTTAACAAGATGAAGAAGCTGTGGGCCGGCCGGCCCGACCTACAGATCAGCGATCGCAGCCTGATCTGGAACAGCGACCTGGTGGAAGCGCTGGAACTCGACAATCTGATGGGCAACGCCATGACCACGATGGTCTCGGCCGAGGCCCGCACCGAAAGCCGCGGCGCCCAGGCGCATGACGACTTCCCGGATCGCAACGACGAAGAGTGGATGAAGCACACGCTGTCCTGGTGCAACGACAAGGGTGAGGTCACGCTCGGCTACCGCCCGGTGAAGATGCAGACCTTGACCAACGAAGTGTCGGTGTTTCCACCGAAGAAGCGCGTTTACTAAGGAATTTTTGAGACATGGCCGAATTCACCCTGCCCAAGAATTCCAAGGTTCAGAAGGGCAAAACCTTTGCTGCGACAGGGGCTGTGAACGCCAAGGCGTTCAGCATCTACCGCTGGGACCCAGACGCCGGCGAAAACCCGAGGATGGATCACTACGAGATCGATCTCGACAAGTGCGGCCCGATGGTTCTGGACGCGCTCGTCAAAATCAAGAACGAGATCGATACCACCCTCACGTTCCGCCGCTCATGCCGCGAGGGCATCTGCGGCTCCTGTGCCATGAACATCGACGGCACCAACACGCTGGCGTGCCTCAAGCCGATTGCTGACGTGGCCGGCGAGGTGCGCATCAACCCGCTGCCGCATATGCCTGTGATGAAAGACCTGGTGCCCGATCTGTCGCACGCCTATGCGCAGTATCGCTCCATCGAGCCATGGCTGCAGTCCGACACGCCCGCGCCGCCGGATGGCGAGCGCCGCCAGTCGAAGGAAGAGCGGTCGAAGATGGACGGCATGTGGGAGTGCATCCTGTGCTTCTGCTGCACCACGGCCTGCCCCAGCTACTGGTGGAACCCAGATCGTTTTCTCGGCCCGGCCACGCTTCTGGCGGCCTATCGCTGGATCGCCGACAGCCGTGACGAGCGCACCGGCGAGCGTTTGGACGCGCTGCAGGACCCTTTCAAGCTGTATCGCTGCCACACCATCATGAACTGCACCCAGACCTGCCCGAAGGGTCTGAACCCCGCCAAGGCCATCGCCGAGATCAAGAGCCTGATGCTTGAGCGTCAGGGCTGATCGCTGGCATAGCCCCGACATGGCATTCAGCGGCGATCCGGCCAGCACGCGGGGCCGGGCCGCCGCCTGGTTCGACAGCCTGTTCATCGACCATTCGGTGCTGCGCCTGGCTTGGGACAATCTAGCCGAGGTGATCCCTGGCAAGCTTTATCGCGGCAACCACCCCACGCCCTACCGGCTGGCGCAGCTCAAACGAAAATATGGGCTTGTCACGCTGGTCAACCTGCGCGGCCACCGAAAATGCGGGTCGGACGCGTTGTCACGCGATGCCGCGGGCCGGCTGGGCATGATCCATATCGACATGGCGTTCGAGAGCAGAGGTGCCCCGCACCGGGACCGCATTCTGAGGTTTGCCGAAATCTACAACACCCTACAAACCCCCGCGTTGATGCACTGTAAATCAGGCGCTGATCGCGCCGGCCTGGCTTCTGCGCTCGCGGTCATCTTCGAAGGCGGCACGTCGGCCCAGGCGCTGCGCCAGCTGTCGCTGCGCTTTGGCCATTTCAAACGCTCCAAGACCGGCATCCTCGATGCGTTCTTCGTGCTCTACGCCGACCAGGCTGAGGGCCGCATTCCTTTCCTGGATTGGGTGCGCAACGAATACGACGAACATCGCCTGCGCGCCTCGTTCCGCGCCCACGGCCTGTCCAGCTTCCTCAACGACCGCATCCTCGCCCGCGAGTAGATCTGGCGCCGGTCGACATGCGCCATTTCCCCGCGCCGAAATCCGCGCTATCCCGCAGCGCACAATGGACACGCACCCCCTACTCGACGAATTCGCCGCGGGTCCCCTCCTCGCGTATCGTGCCCTTGTGGCGCGCGGCGACCTTGCGTCTGACCCATCTCAAGCCCTGGCCATGGAGCGTCTGCAAAGTCTGTGGGTGAAACTGCGCGGCTATGATCCTGCGCCGGCAGCCCCTGCAGCCAAGGCCGGGCTGCTGTCCAGGTTCCTGCGGCGCAAGCCGGCCGACTGGTCCGGCGCAGACTATCCGCATGGATTATACCTTGTCGGTGAGGTCGGGCGCGGTAAATCCATGCTGATGGACCTGTTCTTCGAAAGCAGCGATGTCGTGCGCAAGCGCCGGCTGCACTTTCACCAGTTCATGCAGGAAAGCCACAGACGCATCCACGCCTGGCAGGTGGCCCATCCTGGCGCGGCCGATCCGATTCCCCCGCTGGCCGACATCATCGCCGCCGAAGCCGCCCTGCTGTGCTTTGACGAGTTCCAGGTCAACGACATCGCCGACGCCATGATTTTAGGGAGGCTGTTCCAGGCGCTGTTCGACCGCGCGGTGGTGGTGGTGACCACCTCGAACACGACGCCGGACGACCTGTTTCGCGGCCAGCCTGGGCGGGATGCGTTTCTGCCGTTCATCGGCCTCATCAAAGAGCATCTCGATGTGCTCGTGCTGGAAGGCGGCCGGGACTTCAGGCGCGCGCGGCTGCGCGGCACCTCCACTTGGCACGTGCCCGCCGATGGCCGGGCCGAGCGCGCGCTGGATGCGGCGTTTTCAGACCTGACAGGCCGCGCCACACCGCGTGCCAAAACTCTGATGGTCACCGGCCGCAAGCTCGTGGTCCCCGTGGCGGCCGACGGCGTGGCGCGCTTTGATTTCGAGGATCTGTGCGGCCAGGCGCTCGGTGCCGGCGATTATCTGGCGCTGGCCACCCATTTTCACGCGTTGGTGCTGGACGGCATCCCTCGCCTGTCGCCGGACAATTTCGATCGTGCCCGCCGTTTCATCGTTCTCATCGACGCGCTGTATGACCATCGGGTGAAGCTGGTTGCGTCCGCCGAGGCGCTGCCGGACCAGCTCTTCCAGCGCGGCGAAGGGGCCAAGGCGTTCGAACGCACGGCGTCTCGGCTGGAAGAGATGCAGAGCCAGGCCTATCTGGCGCTCCCGCATCTGACCTGATCCATTTTCGAACGGCGCTGGGCGCCGGTGGTCCTTGCTGCATATGCGATGATGGGCTACCACCACGCGCCTACCGGGCGGCCCGGGTGTCTGGCAGGCACCGTCTCTCCAGACGCGTTCCCCGTCCCCCGGCAAGGACACCCTTGTATGGCTCGCAACAAGATCGCCCTCATCGGCGCCGGCAA
>JBBROR010000108.1:0-9610 GCA_038229175.1 Acetobacterales bacterium
GGGCGTATGGGGCGGGGATTTCGGATCAGCTGGCGCGCGGGGCTTGGGAGAACGCTGACGATCTGGGGGTTGCGTATTTGGCGGCGTCGCAGGCTGCGTATGGACAGGATCTGGATGGTGCCGCTTTGCCGGATGCTTTTGCCCGACTTGTTGCTGCTGCGGATGGGTTTGTGCATCAGCAGGATCACAGGGAGATGGATCTGTTGGACGGGCCGACCTTGGCGGCACATGCCGGGGGGTTTGCGGCGGCAGCGGCATCTTTGGGGGGGAAGCCTGTGATTTATCATGCGGATACGTCGCGGCCGGAGACGCCCCGGACGGGCACGATGGGCGAGGAGATTGCACGTGTTGTGCGGGGTCGGGCGGCCAATCCGTTGTGGATCGCGGGGCAGATGCGACACGCGTATCGGGGGGCTGCTGAGATAGCGCGGCCGGTGGAGGCGTTATCAGCGTTTGCGGCGACGTTGCCGCAGCGGTTCGATCGGCAGTTTGATTTGTTGTATGACGCGACGTTGGGCGATGCAGATGTGGATGCATTTCTACGTCGCGAAAACCCGGCGGCGCGGGCCGATATGGTGGCGCGGTTCGATGATGCGCGGCAGAGGGGCCTGTGGCGGCCGCAGCGCAACGATTTCGGGGATGCGGCATGACGCGGCGCGGGTGGTGCCCGACGCTTTATGAGCCGATGGCAGCACAGGATGGGTTGCTGGTGCGGGTGAAGCCGCCTTCAGGTTTGCTGAAGGCTGAGGCGGCGATGGTGTTGGCCGCTGCGGCCACGCGCCTTGGCAATGGCGTGGTGCAACTGACCAATCGCGGCAATCTGCAGTTTCGCGGGCTGTCGGCCGAGAGCGTTCTTGCGTTCGCAGACATTGTGGCAGGGCTGGGATTGGCTGAGACCGACCCTGGGGCGGAGCGGCGGCGGAATGTGCTGGTGTCGCCGCTGCATGGGGTGGACCCGGCGGTGCACCCGGCGACCGATGGATTGGCGCGGGCGCTGGCGGCGATGCTGACGCAGGCTCGGGATTTTGAGGTTCTGCCGGGGAAGTTCGGCATTGTGGTTGATGGCGGCGGGCTATGGTCGATGGTGGATGCGCCGGGCGACCTGTTCGTGGCGCTGCGGGGCAATGCGGTTCTGGTTTCGATCGACCGGGTGATTGCTGCGGTGCTGGCGCCGGGGGATGCGGTGCAGGCTGTGCGCGAATTGATTGCGGCGTTTCTGCGGATGGGCGATGCGCGGCGGGTAGATGGCGCCCAGGCGGCGCTGTTGTTTGCTGCGGCGGGGCTGGATGGGCCAACGATCGCCTTGCCTGTCGCGGCCGGGCCGGGCGTGCGCGAGACGGTGGGGGAATTGTTGCCCGGGTGTTTTGGGGTTGGTGCCGCATTTGGGCAGATGCAGGCGGCCGATCTTCATGCTTTGGCAGGGTTTTCGCGCAATCATGGCGACGGGACGCTGCGGGTTACGCCGTGGCGGGGGTTTGTTCTGGGGGGGGTGTCGGCTCTGCCGGAACTGGCGGATTATCCGGGGCTGATCACGAAGCAGGGGGATGCCCGGCTTGCGATCGTTGCGTGCGTGGGATCGCCCGGCTGCGCGCAGTCGAGCGTGCAGACGTTGGAGGATGCCGAGATTCTGGCGCGCTCGGTGCCGCCGGGGCAAGTGTTGCACGTGTCGGGGTGCAGCAAGGGCTGTGCGCATCCGGGAGTGGCGGCGGTGGTCTTGGTGGGAGAGGCCGGGCGCTACAATCTGGTGCGCGAGGGGCGCGCGGATGCGGTGCCGGTGCTGCACGGGCTTGATGTGGCCGCCGTTGCCGAAATTTTGGAAGCGGCACGGGCATGAGCCGATACGACTACGAACACGACGGCGGGGCCATCTACGCGCGGTCCTTTGCCACCATCCGGGCTGAAGCGGAGTTGGCACGGTTTACCGAGATCGAGGCGCGTGTGGCCGTGCGTATCATTCATGCGTGCGGAATGGTGGAGGTGGCCGGTGATCTGGTGTTCTCGGCTGATTTCGCCGATGCGGCACGCGGTGCGTTGCACGCGGGAGCGCCGGTGCTGTGCGATGCCAAGATGGTGGCGCATGGGATCACGCGGGGCCGGCTTCCCTGCGACAACGCGGTGATCTGCACGTTGGCCGATCCTGAGGTGCCGGGTTTGGCGCGGGCGATCGGCAACACGCGATCGGCGGCGGCGATGCATCTTTGGGGGGAGCGGCTGGGCGGTGCGCTGGTGGCGATTGGCAATGCACCGACTGCGCTGTTTCACCTGCTTGAAATGCTGGACGACGGGGCACCGAGGCCCGCGGCGGTGATAGGGCTGCCGGTGGGATTTGTGGGTGCCGCTGAGTCGAAGGCGGCTTTGGCGGCTTACGAAATACCGTTTTTGACGTTGCATGGGCGGCGGGGCGGCAGCGCCATGACGGTGGCCGCTGTCAACGCGTTGGCGAATGACGTCGAATGACCGGGGTTTTGCATGTGGTGGGGGTGGGGCCGGGCGATCCTGAACTGATGACGATGCGCGCGGTTCGGGTGATCGGGGCGGCGCCGGTGGTGGCGCATTTCTGCAAAGGGGGGCGGCCCGGCCATGCGCGCTCGGTGGCCTGGGCGCATGTGGCGCCATCCGCCATCGAGCTGCGGTTTGCCTATCCGTTCACCACCGAGATCTCTGTGGCCGATCCGCGCTATCCGTCCGAAATGGCGGTCTTTTATGAGGAATGCGCCAAGACAGTTTCGGCCCATCTGACGGATGGGCGCGACGTGGCACTGATCTGCGAAGGCGATCCGTTCTTTTATGGCTCGGCCATGTATCTCTACGACCGGCTTCGTGCGCGCCATCCGGTGGAGGTGACGCCGGGGGTGACGGGAATGAGTGGCGCCTGGTCTCGGGCCGGGACGCCGATGACGCATGGCGACGACGTGCTGGCGATCTTGCCTGGAACGTTGCCTTTGGATGAGCTGGCTGAGCGGCTGGGGGCTTGCGATGCCGCTGTCATTATGAAGCTTGGCAGCAACCTGCCGAAGATCCGCGTGGCGCTGGAGCGGGTTGGGCTTACGGCGCGTGCCGTCTATGTGGAGCGTGCCACGATGGCGGGGGAGATCATTGTGCCGTTCGCTGATCTGGATCGTGACAAGGTGCCGTATTTTGCGCTGGTGCTTGTTCCTGGGCGGCAAGGGACACGATGACGATAAGCGAGAAGAGCGGGCGATTGGTGGTGGTGGGCCTGGGTCCTGGTGCTGCTGGGCTGCGGACCCCACAGGCGGATGCGGCGCTGGCCGAGGCCACGGACATCATCGGCTATGGGCCTTACGTGGACCGCGTGGCGCTGGGGCCGGGGCAGCGCAGCCATTCTTCGGACAATCGGGTGGAGCTGGATCGGGCGCGGCATGCGCTGGAATTGGCGATGCAGGGCGCGGTTGTGGCCGTGGTGTCGTCTGGCGATGCCGGTGTTTTTGCAATGGCGAGCGCGGTGTTCGAGGCGATCGAGCATGGGCCGGTGGCGTGGCGCGGACTGGATGTGTCGGTCATTCCCGGGATATCGGCGATGTTTGCCGCCGCGGCGCGACTTGGGGCGCCGCTGGGGCATGATTTCTGCGCGATCTCGCTGTCTGACAACCTCAAGCCCTGGCCGCTGGTGTGCCGCCGGGTGCGGCTGGCAGCGGAGGCGGGGTTTGTGATGGCGTTCTACAACGCTCGCTCGCGCGCGCGGCCGGATCGGCTGGGCGAGGTGTTCTCGATTTTGCGTGCGGTATTGCCGACCGAGACGATCGTGGCGTTTGCGACGGCTGTCAGCCGGGCGGATGAGCGCCTGGTGATCACCACTCTGGGCGAGGCCGATCCGGGAGAGGCGGATATGCGCACGCTTGTGATGATCGGCTCGGCCGACACCCGGCGGATCGAGCGGCCGGGGGCGGCCCCCTTTCTCTACAGCCCGCGATCGGTGCCGGCGTGAGCACGCAGCCACGCCTTGGCCTGGGCGGGATCCTGGACCGTTGCGACGCCGATTTGCGGTTCGGGACGGTCGATCATCACGACCTCGACGCCGCATATCCGGGCCGCCTCGAGCTTGGCCATGGTGGCGGTGCCGCCGGAGTTCTTGGTGACGAGGGCCGAGACATGGGAGCCGCGCAGCAGGGCCAGTTCGTCGGCCAGCAAAAATGGCCCGCGGGCGGCAATGATCTCGGCGTGGGGTGGCAGGCTGTCGGTATCCGGTGGGTCGACGCTGCGCACGATGTAGTGGTGCCAGGGCGCGGCCTTGAAGGCGGCGAGATCCTTCTGGCCGATGGTGAGCAGGATGCGGCGCGGGGTGGCTCCCAGCGCCTGCGCCGCGTGGGCCATGTCAGGCACGTGGTGCCACTTGTCCCCGGGGACCGCGTGCCAGGCGGGGCGGTGGATGGCCAGCAGGTCGATGCCGGCCAGACGGGCTGCCTCGGCCGCGTTGCGTTTCATCTGCGCGGCGAAGGGATGGGTGGCGTCGATCATCACCTGATACCCACCGTTGCGCAGGAAATTCGCCAAACCTTGGGGGCCGCCGAAGCCACCGACGCGGTACGGGATGGGCGGTGGGCGCGGGGTTCGGGTGGTGCCGGCGAAGGACAGCAGGGCGTTGAATTCCGGCCTGTCCACCAGCCAGGCGGCCAGGGCCGAGGCCTCGGTGGTGCCGCCGAGAATGAGCAGTTTCGTCACACGCGTCTCCGGCAGGCGCCGGGATGACGCCGTATCTGTCCATCATCGGCATTGGCGAGGACGGCGTCGATGGCTTGTCTGGCGAGGCGCGCGGGCTTATCGCCGGGGCGTGCCTGGTGATCGGTGGCAGACGGCATCTTTGTCTCGCAGACCGCTTGATCACCGGCGGGCGAGAAGTTTGGCCGAAGCCGATGGGCGATGCCATGAAGCTCATTCTGGCCGAGGCTCCGCGTCCGGTGGTGGTATTGGCGTCCGGCGATCCGTTCTGCTTTGGCGTGGGGCCCATGTTGGCGCAGGCGATGCCGGATGGCGGGTGGCGGTGCCTGCCGGGGATTTCGTCGCTGTCGCTTGCCTGTGCCCGTCTTGGCTGGGCATTGCAGGACACCGAAATTATCTCGTTGTGTGGCCGGCCGCTGGTGGCAATTTTGGCGGCTTTGGCACCGGGCCGGCGGTTGCTGGCGTTGTCGGAGAACGAAGCCTCACCCGGCGCTGTGGCTTCGTTGTTGACCGGCAATGGGTTCGGGCCGAGCGAGATCGTCCTGCTCGAAGCGCTTGGCGGTCCGCAGGAACGGATAAGCCGGCACGTTGCTGCGAGTTTTTCCTGCGGGGAGATCAATCGGCTGAACCTGATGGCCATCACGCTGCGGGCCTTGCCCGGCACCCAAATTCTGCCGCGCCTGCCCGGCCTGCCCGACAATGCCTTTGCGCATGATGGCCAGATCACCAAGCGTGAGATCCGTGCTGCGACCCTGGCCGCCCTGGCGCCGATGCCTGGCGAGCTGCTTTGGGACATTGGCAGCGGATCGGGCTCGATCGCCATCGAGTGGATGCGCGCGCATGCCGCAAACCGCGCCATAGCCCTTGATCGCAGGGTGGATCGACTGGCGCGGGCGGCGGGCAATGCCGCAGCGCTTGGCGTGCCGGCCCTTGAATGCATCGAGGGCAGCGCGCCCGATGCGCTGGCAGGCCTGCCCACACCAGATGCCATCTTCATTGGCGGCGGGGCGCAGATCCCCGGCGTGATTGCTACGTGCTGGTCGGCGCTGCCTCCAGGCGGGCGCATGGTGATCAACGCCGTGACCATCGAGACCGAGGCGGTGCTGTTCGACGCGCGGCGAACCCACGGCGGCAGCCTGACCCGGATTGGGGTGGAGCGGCTGGTGGAGTTGGGGCGAATGCATGGGTATCGGCCGGCCATGACGATCACCCAATGGGCGGCCCGCAAGCCATGAGCGCGGTTTCGTACCAGGCCACCATCGCTGGGCTCGGCTGCCGGGCCGGGGCGGCGGCCGCGGAGATTATCGCGGTGCTGCGCGAAGCGGAGGCGCGGGCGAACAGCCGCGCCTCGGCGCTGGCCATTCCTGCATTCAAATCCCACGAAGCCGGCCTGGCCGAAGCCGCAGCCCAGCTTGGCCTTCCTTTGATCCTGATCGACGATGCGGCACTGGCTGGCGTGCAGTGGCTGTGTCCCACGCGGTCGGGCGTGGTGGCCGCCCATACCGGCCATGCCAGCATTGCCGAGGCCGCCGCGTTGGCTGCCTGCGGGCCGGGCGCGACGCTTCGCCTGGCCCGGATTGCGCATCCGACCGTGACATGTGCGTTGGCTGATCGACATAGGGCATCGCAATGACCGTGCATTTTATTGGCGCGGGACCAGGTGCCGCGGATCTTCTGACGCTTCGGGGGCGGGACATTCTGGCGGCATGCGATGTGTGCCTCTACGCAGGGTCTATCGTGCCGATGGCCATGCTGGCGCATTGCAAGGCGGCGGCGCGGCTGGTGGATACCGCGCCGTTGTCGCTCGATCAGATCGAGGCGGAATATGTGCGCGCGCATGAGGACGGGCACGATGTGGCGCGGCTGCATTCGGGTGATCTTTCGATCTACAGTGCGGTGGCCGAGCAGGTCCGGCGGCTGCAGCGGCGGGGCATCGCCTACACGTTAACCCCTGGAGTACCCGCGTTCGCGGCGGCGGCAGCGGTGCTGGGGTGCGAGCTGACGGTGCCAGAAGTGGCGCAGAGCCTGGTGATCACGCGGGTGTCGGGCCGTGCGTCTGCCATGCCGCCGCGGGAGAGTTTGGCGGCATTTGCCGCGACCGGGGCCACGCTGGCCATTCACCTGGCCATTCATGCGCTGGGTCAGATCGTGCAGACCTTGGTGGCGCATTATGGTGCGGACTGCCCGGTGGCGATCGTGGCGCGGGCGAGCTGGCCGGATCAGCATGTTCTGCGGGGAACGCTTGGCGACATTTGTGCGCAATTTGCCGAACAACCATCGGAGCGGACGGCGCTGGTGCTGGTGGGCCCTGCCCTCGCACCCCATGATTTCAATGAGAGCGCGCTTTACAACGCCGATTACGTCAGGCGATTTCGTTCGTGACCGGGCGTGAAACCCGCCTGCCCCGCCAGTGCCCCGGTGCTGTCGAAGATCAGGACCTCGACTTCGATATCGGTGCCGCCGAGGCCGTGGGCAAGTGCGAAGGCTTCGGCTGCCGTGTTGGCCTGGGCGATGCCTTGCACCACCGCGTTGTCGGCGCCAAGGGCTTCGGCAAAGCTGGCCAGGGCTTGCATGTCGACGGCGCCACGGCGCGAGTGAAGGTCCAGACGTCCTTGCGCCAGCTTGGTGATCTTGCCGATGCCGCCGGCGACCGTGACGCGGGCCACAGGATGCGCGCGAATGTATTTCAGCATGCCGCCGACGAAATCGCCCATGTCCATCAGCGCCATGTCGGGCAGGGAATGAAACTTCTGCACCGCTTCCTCGGAAGTGCGGCCAGTGGCGCCGGCCACGTGCGACAGGCCGGCGGCTCGGGCAACGTCGATGCCGCGATGGATGGAATGGATCCAGGCGGCGCAGGAGAATGGCACGACCACGCCGGTGGTGCCGAGAATGGACAGGCCGCCCTCGATGCCGAGCCGGCCGTTCAGGGTGCGTTCGGCGATTTGGGCGCCGCCCGGGATGGAGATCTCGACAACGGCGTCGCACGCGATGCCGAAGGATGCGGCGACCTCGGCCAAGGCTGCGGTGATCATCTGGCGCGGCATGGGGTTGATGGCGGGCTCGCCGGGCGGGATTGGCAGGCCCGCGCGGGTGACGGTGCCCACGCCTTCGCCGGCGCGGAACGTGACACCGGTGGCGGGTGGGCCGCGCCAGACGGTGGTGCGAATGAGCGCGCCGTGGGTGACGTCTGGGTCGTCGCCGGCGTCCTTGACCACGCCGGCCATCGCGCGGTCGGCGTGCAGGTGCGTTTCGGCGAGGGAGAATGCCACTTTCTGGCCGCGTGGCAGCGTAATCTCCACCGGGTCGGGGAACGCGCCGGTGAGCAGCCCCGTGAACGCCGCTTTGGAAGCGGCAGTGGCGCAGGCGCCGGTGGTCCAGCCGAAGCGAAGGGCGGGCTTTGTCTGCATGAGGCGAGATATAGGCCTGGGCACGCGGACTGTCATAGGTGGGCGGCATGACACGGGCTTTTATCATTGGTGCGCCGCGCAGCGGGTCGGGCAAGACGACCGTGACGTTGGCGTTGCTGGCGGCGTTGCGGCGGCGTGGGGTGGGCGTGCGGGCCGGGAAGTCTGGGCCAGATTATATCGATCCGGCGTTTCATGCCGCGGCTTCGGGGGCGCCCGGGGTCAATCTCGACAGTTGGGCGATGGCGCCTGATCTGCTGGCGGCGACGGCGTTCAATGCGGCGTCTGGCAGCGAGATTTTTGTCATCGAGTCGTCGATGGGATTGTTTGACGGGATTGCCGGCGAAATTGGACGGACGGGGGCTGCGGCGGACCTGGCGACGCGGTTTGGGCTGCCGGTGGTGTTGGTGATGGATGTGTCGGGGCAGTCGCAATCGGCCGCCGCGGTGGCGCGTGGGTTTGCGCTGCATGATGCAGGGGTGCGGATTGCCGGCGTTGTGCTCAACCAGGTTGCGAGCCCTCGGCATCATGAGGGCGTGGCGTGGGCGATGGCGGCCATCGGGTTGCCCATTCTTGGCGCGTTTCCGCGCGATGGCACACTGGCGTTGCCCGAGCGGCATCTGGGGTTGATCCAGGCGGACGAGCACGCCGATCTGGCCATGCGTCTGGACCGGTTGGCGGATGCCGCGGAGGCGCATCTGGATATCGACGCGATCCTGGCGTGTGCGGTGTCGTTTGCGCCAGAGGCCACGGCACGCGCGGCCTTGCCGCCACCAGGACAGCGGATCGCGCTGGCGAAAGATGCAGCGTTCAGCTTTGTGTATCCACATCTGCTGCAAGGCTGGCGCAATGCCGGGGCTGAGATTTATCCGTTTTCGCCGCTTGCGGGTGAAGGGCCTCGGGCAGATTGCGATGTTTGCTGGCTGCCAGGTGGTTATCCGGAGTTGCATGCCGCGGGCCTTGCGGGGGCCACCGGATTTTGGAACGGGCTGCGCGACTTTGCCCGGACGCGGCCGGTGCATGGCGAATGCGGCGGCTACATGGTGCTTGGTACGCTGCTGGAAGATGCTGATGGGGTCTGTCACGAAATGGCCGGCCTGCTGTCGCACGCGACATCGTATCGGAAGCGAAAGCTGCATCTGGGCTACCGTGAGGCGACATTGCAGGCGGTGTCTGCCCTCGGCTACGCGGGTTCTCGGTTGCGTGGGCATGAGTTTCATTATGCCAGCGTGACCGATCCGGGTGCCGATGATCCGTTTGCCAAGGTGACCGATGGGTTGGGCCGGCCGCTTGGCGCCGATGGCGGGCGGCGCGGCTTTGTCAGCGGCAGTTTCTTTCACGCGATTGCGCAGGCCTGAGGCAGCATGACCTTCTTTCACAATCTCCAGGCTCTGCACGCGACCTGCGCAGCTTTGCCTTCGGGCGATCACGCTGCCGCAGAGGCCGTGCGCGTTCGGCAGAGTGCATTGACGAAGCCGGCGGGCAGCCTTGGGCGCCTGGAAGAGATTTGCGCCTGGCTGGCGACA
>JBBROR010000109.1:0-9574 GCA_038229175.1 Acetobacterales bacterium
AGGCCGCCGAAGCTGCGGAGCGAGGCGAGGAGGCTCTCGCGGTCGTCTTTGGAGACGATGTGGTCGAGCGTGTCGGCGTTGACGGCTTTGGCGAGGAGGTCTGACACCACACCGTGAAAATCGGCCTGGATGGTGCGGTAGCGTTGGGGTTTGCCGGCGAAGGCGTTCTTGGAATGAAGGTAGGCGTTGTGGTTGACCTGGATGAACGGTTCCAGCGCCACGCCGAGGCGTTGGCAGTAATCCAGCATGCCGCGGTGGTGGTAGGGGATGCGCCAGGGGCCAGGGTTCATGTAGAGGCCGTCGGCGAAGTGGCAGTTCTGGGTTTGCCCGCCCAGTTCGGTGATGGTGTCTCCGCCGCGGATGGTCCAGGTGCGGCCGCCAGGTTTGGTGTTGTAGTCCAGCACTTTGACCGTGTAGCCGGCGCGGCGGAGTTCGAGGGCTGCGACCAGGCCGGCTATTCCGGCGCCGAGGATGAGGACAGAGGCGCCTTTGGGGTCGCCGTCGAGTTTGATCTGGCCAGTGTATTGCGATTCAGCGGCAAGGCCGAGGCTGGTCATGGCGAGGTACATGGCGGAGCTGCCGGCAACGGTGCCGATGAGGGAGAGGAGATCTCGGCGGGAGGGTTGGAGTTGGTCTGTCACGAGGCCTCCTTGTTCGGCAGGGAGCATAGGGTTTGGACGGGGGATTGAGCCAGGGGCGGTTTCGGGCATCATGCGTGTGCACGCCGAACAGGGAGCCTGTCATGTCTGACGCCCGCCAGAATGTTTCGCTTGAAGCAGCCCTTGCCGAGGCGCGGGCCCGGTATGTGGAAGACAACCCGGCCAGCCTGGCGGCGCATGTGGAGGCCGCGGCGACCATGCCCGGGGGGAACACACGCACCGTGCTGTTTCATGCCCCCTTCCCGCTTGCGATGGATCGAGGCCAGGGCGGGCGGCTGTGGGATGTGGATGGGCATGAATATACCGACCTGCTGGGCGAATACACGGCCGGGCTGTATGGCCATTCCAATCCGATCATACGCGAGGCGATCGACGCAGCGTTGGACAAGGGGTGGAACCTGGGCGGGCATGGGCTGATGGAGGCTCGGCTTTCGGCGGCCATCGTAAAGCGGTTTCCGAGCATCGACATGGTGCGGTTCACCAATAGCGGCACCGAGGGGAATTTGATGGCGGTGGCGACGGCGTGCGCCATCACCGGCCGGCGCAAGGTGATGGTGTTCGATGGCGGCTACCATGGCGGGGTGATGTATTTCGGCAATGGCGGCATTCCCATCAACGCGCCGCATCAATGGGTGTTGGGCATCTACAACGATCCGGTGTCTGCGGTGGCGTTGGCCGAGGCACATGCGGATGAGCTGGCGTGCATTCTGGTGGAGCCGATGATGGGGTCTGGCGGGTGCATCCCGGCTTCCCCGGCGTTCTTGCAGGCGTTGCGGGATGTGGCGTCGCAAATGGGGGCGATTTTGATTTTCGACGAGGTGATGACGTCTCGGATGTCAGACGGCGGCCAGCAGAAGCGACTGGGGATTACGCCGGATATGACGACGTTGGGGAAGTATATCGGCGGTGGGATGAGCTTTGGTGGGTTCGGCGGGCGGGCCGATATTATGGAGCGGTATGATCCGCGGAGGCCGGATGCCATTCCGCATGCGGGCACGTTCAACAATAACGTGCTGACGATGGCGGCGGGGCATGCGGGGCTTTCGAAGATTTTCACCGCGGAGGCGGCGGATGCGCTGTTCGCGCGCGGCGAGGCGTTTCGGGCGGGGTTGAACGCGGTGTCGCGCGGGTCGATGCAGTGGGTGGGGTTGGGGTCGCTGATGTGCGTGCATTTTCGGCATGGCGCGATCGAGCGGCCGATGCCGGCGAGTGCGCATGAGGCGGATCTGCGGGAGTTGTTTTTTTTCGATATGCTGGGGCGGGGATTTTATTTGGCTCGGCGCGGGATGATTGCGATGAGTTTGGAAATTGGGGCGGCGGAGATGGACGCGTTCACGGCGGCGGTGGGGGATTTCGCGGAGAGTTATGCGGGGGTGTTGGGGTGACCAGCGTAATTTTTTCTTAAACAATTTCTGCGACCCTAGAGGTCTGAAAACACCTTCTCCTGCCCAGGCACCGTCGTATTGGGCCTGCGGCACGTCTCTCGCTTTCATGGGCATGGCACAGCTTGCGGTGGCATGCGCCATTTTATTGGCTCCGCAAGCAAAAGGGCCGGTGGCGGCCGTGTTTCCGCCCTGGATGGATGAGGGCCAGGCCGCGGACACCGCCCGCAAGGCGGATGGGGAGGCGCGGCAGACCCGGATCGTGATGGAGAAACTGTCGGACGAGACGGCGCGGATCGGTGAAATTATCAACTTGATCAACGACATCGCCGCCCAGACCAATCTCGTGGCACTGAACGCCAGCATCGAGGCGGCGCGTGCGGGCGATGCGGGAAAAGGGTTCGCGGTGGTGGCCAGCGAGGTGAAAGCGTTGGCGGCACAGACCGCCCACGCCACGCAGCAGATCAGAACGCTGATAGATGCGCTACAGGCCGGCACCGCTTCGGCCGTGGCCGCCATCGCCAATATTGCGGAGACCATCGATACGATGAGCAGGGCGACCAGGCGGGTGGTGACCGCTACGGAAGAACAGCAGACCGTGACCGCCAATATTGCGCGCGGCATGCAAAGCGCGTTCGACCGGGTAGATGGAATGGCCCGCAATATTGTGACCGTGAGCGGCGTGGCATCGGGCACGCGGGTATCGGCGGAAGGCGTGGCGCAGAAGGTGGACGATGTGCAGGCTGCTGCCGTGGGCCTTGACCAGGCTGCCACAGTGCTGTTTGCGCGGCTGCGGGCGGTTTGATGGGTGATGGCTACTCAGCCGCGATGGCGTCCACCATTTCGGCAGCGCGGGCGAGATCAACGGACAGCACGCGGGAGACGCCGCGTTCCTGCATGGTGACGCCATAGAGGCGGTCCATGCGGGCCATGGTGTGGGCGTGGTGGGTGACGACGAGGAAGCGGGTGTTGGTTTCGCGGACCATGTCTTCGAGCAGGGTGCAGAAGCGATCGACGTTGGCGTCGTCCAACGGGGCGTCTACTTCGTCCAGCACGCAAATGGGGGCGGGGTTGCAGCGGAAGACGGCGAAAATGAGCGACAGCGCGGTAAGGGCTTGTTCGCCGCCGGAGAGGAGGCTGAGGGCTGAGAGTTTTTTGCCGGGGGGTTGGGCGTAGATTTCTAGGCCAGCGGTGAGGGGGTCGTCTGAGCCCACGAGGGCGAGGTGGGCTCGGCCGCCGCCGAACATTCTTGCGAAGAGGGTTTGGAAGTGGGCGTCTACCTGGGTGAAGACGGTGGTGAGGCGTTCGCGGCCTTCGCGGTTGAGGTGGCCGATGGAGCCGCGGAGCTTGGCGATGGCGGTGGCGATTTCCTCGCGGTCTCGAACGATGGTGGCGATTTGTTCTTCGAGGAAGGCGGCTTCGATTTCGGCGCGCAGGTTGACGGGGCCCATGTCCTCGCGCTCGCGGATGAGGCGTTCGTGGCGGCGGCGGTGTTTGTCTTCGGAGTCTGGGCCGATGTCGGTGGGGGGGGCTGGCAGGTCTGGCGTGGCGCCGAGGCGTTCGAGGATGCGTTCGGCGATCGTGCCCCAGGCGTGGTTGGCCTGGACCATTTCACCGTCTGCGCGGACGGCGTGTTCGCGGGCGGCGGCGAGGTGGGCTTCGGCGGTTCGGGCAGCTCGGTCGGCGGACAGGGTGGTGGATTCGGCGGTGGCGAGGCGGGTGGCGAGGGCGGTGTGGTGGGCTTCGGCCTCTGAGAGGGTTGCTGTGGCAGCTCGTCCCTGTTCGGCGAGACGGATTGGGGCTTCCTGGAGGGCTATGGCTTCGGATTGGGCGGCGGCGAGGCGGGCGGTGAGGTCGGACTGTCGGTCGGCGGCGTCTCGGTCTCTGGCGCGCCATTCGGCGGCTTCGGGGCCGATGGCCTGGCGGCGCGATTGGCGGATGGCTTGGGTGCGGGCGAGGGTGTCGTGGGTTTGGCTGGCGGTTTTGTCTCGGGTTCTGGCGGCGGCGAGAGTTTCGCGGAGGGCGGTGAGGGTGGTGCGGGCGGCTTCTGGGTTGGGGAGTTCGGCAGTTTGAGATTTGACGGCGGCGAGGGCGGCTTCGGCTTCGGCGGCGTCGGTGGCAATGCGGGCGTGCTGTTCGGCGAGGCCAGCGCCGCGGGCGGTGGCGGCGGTGGATTGCGATTCCAGCGTGGCGGCGGCGGCTCGGGTGCGGGTTAGGGCGGCTTCGGCGCTGGTGCGGGCGGTGTGGGCCTGGCGTTCAGCATCGGCGGCTTTTTCTTCGAGGGATTTGGCCTGGATGCGGGCTTCGGCCTCGGCGCGGTCGGCTTCGGCTCGGCTGGTTTGTTCGGCGGTATCGGCCGTTGTGCGGGCGGTGCGTTCGGCGGTTTCGGCCTCGGCGAGGGCAATGCGGGCGTCGGTGGCTTGCTGTTGGGCGGTGGCGAGGGTTTTAGCGAGATCGGAGAGGCGGCGGCGTTGTTGGAGGCGGACGGCGGCGGCGGTTTGGGTGCCGGGGCGGACGGTGTAGCCGTCCCAGCGCCAGACGGCACCGTGGCGGGAGATGAGCATCTGGCCGGGTTTGAGTTCTGTCAGAACGGCGTCTGTGGCGTTGTCGATCAGGCCGATCTGGGAGAGGGCGCGGGTGAGGGCTGGTGGAGATTGGACGAGGGCTGAGAGGGCGGTGGCGCCTTTGGGGAGTGTCGGGGGTGGGCTGAAGGGCGGCAGGTCGCGCCAGTGGCGGGCGGCAGCGGCGTCTGCGGCGGAGTCCAGTTCCTCGCCGAGGGCGGCGCCGAGGGCGGCTTCGAGGCCGTCGGGGACGGTGAGTTGGTCGACCATTCTCGGCCAGCGTTCGTTGTCTTTGACGCGGAGGATTTCGGCGAGGGCTTGGTGTTCGGAGGCGATTTTGGCGCGGGTTGCGTCGGTGGTGTGGGCGGCGGTGCGGGCGACGGCGAGGCGCTGGGCTGCTTCGGCGCGGAGGCGTTCGCTGGACTTGCGGGTTTCGGCGCGGATGTTGGTAGCGTTGAGTTGGGCGCGTTCGCGGAGGGTGGCGGCTTCGGCGAAGGCGGCGGCGCGTTGGCGGTCGGCGGATTCCAGCTCGGTGCGGGCTGTTTCGTGGGCGGTTTGGGCGGCGGCGGCGGCTTCCTGGGCTTCGGTGAGGCGTTCGGGGGGGGCGAGGCTGGAGTGCAGGCGGGTTTGGTCTTCGGAAAGTTGGAATAATTGGTCGCGGAGTTTTCGGGCGCGTTGGTCGGCTTGGGAAAGGGTCTCGGTGAGGGCGCGGTGGCGGGCGGCGATTTCGACGGCGTGTTCGGTGGCGCGGTTGACGTCGGATTCCAGGGCGCGGACAGCGTCGGCGGCGGTGGCGGCTTCGGTGGCGGCGGATTCTGCGAGCGCGGGGTGGGCTGCGTCGGCGCTGGCGATTTGGGCGCTTTCGGCGTCCAGGCGGGCGATGGCCTGTTCGGCTTCGATGGCCTGGCGGTTGGCGTGGGCGAGGTCGGATTGCAGGCGGGTGACCTGTTGGGTGGCGGCTTCCAGGCCGGCGCGGGCGCGGGCAATTTCGGATGCGATCTGTTCGAGGCCAAGGCGGTGGCGTTCGAGGGCGGTGCGGGCGGTGGCTTCGGCGGAGCGGAGGGTGGGGAGCGAGAGGGCGGCGTCTTCGGCGGCGGCGGTGGCGGCGACACTGGCTTTGGCGCGAACGGCCACTTCGCGCGTGGCTTGGGTGACGGCGGCCTGGGCTGTGCCTCGCGCGGCTTCGGCTCGGGCGTTTTGGAGGGAGAGGAGCTCGCTTTCGGCGTTGCGGATGGTGGCTGAGATGACGCGGTAACGGGCGGCCTGGCGGGCCTGGCGCTTGAGGGCTTCGAGTTGGGTTTCGAGCTGGCCGCGCAGGTCTTCCGCGCGGGCGAGGTTGGTTTCGGCGGCGCGGAGTTTCAGCTCGGCCTCGTGGCGGCGGGCGTGAAGGCCGGTTATTCCTGCGGCTTCTTCGAGGATGGAGCGGCGGTCTTCGGGCTTGGCGGACACGAGGGCGCCAACGCGGCCTTGGCTGACCATGGCCGACGCGCGGGCGCCGCTGGCGAGGTCGGCGAAGAGGGTTTGGACGTCGCGCGCGCGGGCTTCGCGGCCGTTGATCCGGTAGGCGCTGCCGCCGCCGCGTTCGATGCGCCGCGAGATTTCGAGGGTGTCGAGCTCGTGGAAGGGCGGCGGGGCGAGGCTTTTGGTGTCTTCGAGGACCAGCGTGACGTCGGCCAGGTTGCGGGCGGCGCGTTGGCTGGTGCCGGCGAAGATGACGTCGTCCATGTCCGTGCCGCGCAGCGAGCGGGCGGAGCTTTCGCCCATGGCCCAGCGGAGGGCTTCGACGACGTTGGACTTGCCGCAGCCGTTGGGGCCGACGATGCCCGTCAACCCCGGTAGAACGTCCAACGTCACGGGCTCGGCGAAGCTTTTGAAGCCGGCGATGCGGAGGCGGGTGAAGCTGGCGGGCAATGGTCTCTCGCGTGGTTAGATCAATATCATCCGGCGGCTTCGGCGACGATGCGGGCGAAGGCTTCGGGGGTTTGGCCGCCGGCTTCCTTGCGGTTGCTTGCGGCGGGGCCGTTGAAGATGAACGTGGGGGTCGAGTCGACCTTAAAGATCTTTTCTGCTTCGTCCTGGGCCTTGAGGATGGCCTGGCGCAGCTCCTGGTTGGCGATGGCGGCATCGAAGGCGGGGCGTGTTAGGCCTGCGAGCGCGGCCATCTTGGCCAGTTCCTCCTTCTGGTTCACGCCGCGGGCGAAGGCCCAGCGATCCTGGGAGGCGAGTAGGGCCTCGATGAAGGGGACGTAACGCTCGGTGGGGAGGCTGCGGGCGACCATGGCGGCGGTGAGGGCGACCTGGTCGAGCGGGAAATCGGCGAACACGATCCGGACTTTTCCGGTTTTTACCAATTCTTCACGTATTTGCGGCAATGCTTGTTTCGAGAAGGCGGCGCAGTGCGAGCAGGTAAGGGAAAACCATTCGGTGGCAACCACCTTGGCGGCGACGTCTCCGATGCCGCGTTCGGCGATAGGCGTTGCGGCGCGGACCGGGTTGGTGGCGAGCGCGATGGCTGGAAGTGCCAGGAGGGTACGGCGGCGCAGTTGCATGGGAGACTCCTTGTTGGAACGGATCTAGCGCCTGCGGGCGGGGGGTGTCGACAGGACCATGCGGCCGAGGGATTCAAGGGCGTCTCGGAGTTCGCCTTCCGGCAGGATGGCGACGGCCTTTTGGGCGGCTTCGGCGGCGGGTTTGCGGGGGGGCGGGAGCGGAGGCTGTGGCTGGATGTCCTGCACGAAGCGAAGGCGGGAGACGATGATCTGACCCATATGGGCGTTGATACGGCCGATCAGGGTGGGGGCGAGGTGTTGAAGTTCCATGGCGACCGGGCCGATGCAGGCGATGGAGAGGGTGCCGGCGAAAAGTTTTCGCGGCGTGGTTACGGCTGAAATGGCAGGCCCCATGATGAGGTCCCAGTCGGCAAGAACCTGGGCGGTGGCGGGGGCGCGTTTTTTGAAGGCGGGGCGAACGATGGGGGGGATGAGTGCGCCAAGGGGGCGTGGTCCGTAGATGTGGCGGTTGTCTGTTCGGGACGCAGTGGGGCGTGGGACGCCCGGGCGGTGTGACGCAAGGCCGGGCGGGCGGGGGTTGTTGTCTTCGGGGTCTGTCGTCATAGGTTCTGCGTGCCCGATGCTCGTAACCTGTTGGCCTGGTATGATCGCCATCGCCGCGCCATGCCCTGGCGTGCGGTGCCTGGCGAGACTGCCGATCCGTATCGGGTGTGGCTCAGCGAGATCATGCTGCAGCAGACCACCGTTATGGCGGTGATACCCTATTATGAAAGATTCCTCACGCGCTTCCCGACTGTGCGGGATTTGGCGGCGGCGGACAGCGAGCATGTGATGCAGGCCTGGGCGGGGCTTGGGTATTACGCGCGGGCGAGAAATCTGCATGCGTGCGCACAGGCCGTGGCTGCGGCTGGTGCGTTTCCGCAGACGCTGGAGGGGCTTCGGGCTTTGCCTGGGATTGGGCCTTACACGGCGGCGGCGGTGGGGGCGATTGCGTTCGACATTCCGGTGGTGCCGATCGACGGCAATGTGGAGCGGGTTGTTGCGCGTGTGTTCGCGGTGACAGAGGCTTTGCCGGGGGCGAAGGGGGCGATTGCGGACGGGGCTGCGAGGCTGGGGGCGGATGCGGCGGCGCGGGCGCGGCCTTCGGATTTTGCGCAGTCACTTTTCGATCTGGGGGCGACGATCTGCACGCCGAAATCTCCCGCATGTGGGGTTTGCCCTTGGATGGCGGATTGCGCGGGGCGGATTGCGGGGATTGCGGCGACACTGCCGCGCAAGGCGCCGAAAACGGTGCGCCCGGTGCGGTATGGCGTGCATTTTTGGCTGACCGATGCTGAGGGACAGGTGTTGTTGCGGCGTCGGGCGGCGATTGGGTTGTTGGGGGGGATGACGGAGCTGCCGGGGACGGTTTGGCGGGCGACGCCTTGGGGGGATTTGGAGTGGGAGGCAGCGGCGCCGGCCCGGGCGGCCTGGCGGGATGCGGGCGAGGTTCGGCATGGGCTGACGCATTTTGAGCTGCGGGTTCGGGTGTTGACGGCGCGGGTGGTGCGCATTGAGGCGGAGGGATTTTTGCGAGCAGCTGACCAGTTGGCGGGTGAGGCGTTGCCTTCGGTAATGCGCAAGTGCGTGGCGCTGGCGCTGGCGTTGGCAGGGGGGGTGATTTCATGAACGGCCCGACGCGGCGGCAGGTTGTTTTCCTTGCAGGCGGGATGATGGTGCCTGGGTGCGCCGGGGCGGAGGCGCCCACGCGTGATGTGCCAACGCATGATGTAATCGCGCATCCTCGGTTATTTGCCACGCCTGCTCGGGTGGCGGCGGCGAAAGTTGCGTTGGCGGGCGACGCGACAGGGCTGGCTGTTCGCAAAGCGGTGATGGATGCGGCAACGAAGCTGCTCTCGGCTCCGGTGCAGAGCCGGGATTTCGAGGCGAAGCGCGCGGTGATGTTGCCGACGAGCCGGGCGGTGCTGGGGCGAATTCAGACGCTGGGGATTGCTTATTTTCTGACCGGTGACGCGCGGTTTGCGACGCGGGGCGTGGAGGAGCTTTTGAACCTTTGTGGATTTTCGAGCTGGAATCCGAGCCATTTCCTGGATGTGGCGGAGGCCGGGCACGCGGCAGCCATTGGGTATGACTGGTTCTTTGCGGTCATGACGGCGGAGCAGCGCGGCGTGGTGCGAACGGCGATCGTCGAGAAGTCGCTCGGGCCGGCGCGGGCGGAATATGCGCGGGGGACTTTCTGGACCAAGGCCACGCATAACTGGAACATCGTGTGCAATTCGGGCGTGGCGCTGGCGGCGTTGGCGGTGGAAGACGACGAGCCGGAACTGGCACGGGGGTTGATCGCGCGGGCGCTGGTGAATGTTCGGCAGGGGTTTTCGAGCTATCACGCAGATGGCGGTTGGGCTGAAGGGCCGGGGTATTGGCAGTACGCCACCGAATACGCCGTTTATCTGCTGGCGGCG
>JBBROR010000110.1:0-9560 GCA_038229175.1 Acetobacterales bacterium
AAGCGCCACAATCGACATCACACCAGCCATCACGGAACGCACATACGGAGCAGACATCATGACCGCTTCTCCCCATTTTGAATGGGCGAAGCGTGGCGAGATTTGCCCGCCGCTGCAAGCAGCCTATTCGATCAGCGGCGCCCCGAGCCGCCCGCAGATGTTAGCGCCGGCCAAACCAAACAGGCAGGGCACGCCAAACACCAGAACCTGCCGCGCCGCGCGCGCCGGGCCGGTCTGGACCGCCCCCGAATCCAATTCCAGCACAGCATCGCCGGGCGGCAGCAAGCGCAACGGCACAACGAGAAAGTCACCTGTGCGGGGATACAGCTTGAAGTCGTCGTTGTGGTGGAAAATCTCCCCGCCGATCGCCAGCGTATGCGCCCCAGAATACAGTGCCGCCCAGGTGCCGCCGCCAGGAACGATGGCCGCATGGTCAAGCGCGCTCAGATCGCCCACCGAACCCGCCGGCCCCACCGCGTCGCCCACCACCAACTCGGCCCGCCAGCAAGAAAGCCCAACCAGCACCACCAACGCCACGCCGGTCTCACGCAGCCGAAAGCGACCATCGACCATCGCGATCGCGGCAGAAACCGCCAGCAACAGCAGCACCGGCTGCACCACCTTGAAGTAATGGATGTTGCCATACGTCCAGAACCCCATGATATGCAGATCGCGATAGCACAGCAGCAGCGCCAGATGGCCAGCCGCCCAAAGCCCCAAGAGCACATGCACCCGCAGCCGCGCGCGTGAGGCGCACAAGGCGACAGCACCGGCCAACCCCGGCAGCATCCACACAAACACCTCGGCCAGCCCGCGACGGATGCCCGGCTCCACGCGCTCGGTGCCCACGCCGTCGAACAACGGCCGTGGGTCCAGCACCAGGGTCACGAACCGCAACGGCAGCAGGCGCCATTCAAAGCCGGTGGCGGCGGATTGGCCGTAATAGGTCTCCGGCCCAAAGCCGGTGGTGGCTGCGATCAGCGCCAAGGCAAGCCCCACAAGGCAGGAAGCGGCCACAGCGGCGCAACACGACACAACCAGGGCGCGCCGCAGCTTCAGCCGCCACAGCACAGGCAGCATCACCACGCACGCCGCCAGTGCCACCGGCATCACGTCGCCGGGTCGGAACAGCACGATGGCGCCCAAGGCAGCCCCCGCCGCAAGGGCGCGGCCTGGTCCGGGCTGCTCGGCCAAACGCAGCACCGCCAGCAAAGTAAGGAGAATAGCCGCCGCCGCCGGCGTCGTGGTCCACGGGATCAGCCATGATTTCAGGCCCGGCAGGGTTTCCAAGCTCGCCACCAGAAAGCACGCCGCGCCAAGTGCCGCGGCCCAACGCAGCGCCGGGAAAAGCCGGATCGCAAGCCGGGCGCAGACAAGCTGGCAGATCAGCAGGCTCGCCAGATCGGGCAGCAGAAACCGATCATGCGGCGTGATACGCAAAAGTGCCGATGCCATCAACGGATAGCCCGGTGGATACCAATGCGAAGCGGCCCGCAGATCCCCTTCCGCCCAGGCCTGAGAGGCCCGCAGATACAGGCCCTGGTCGTTCCAATCACGCCACCCGCCCGTCTCCTGCACCGAAGGCAGACCGGGATAGACCGCATGCGCTGCCAGAAACACCACCGCCATTATCAGGCACAACGCCACCAAGGCCAGATTTCGCCAGTTGCCCTTGTCGCCAAACGCCACCGCCATTCCTTCACTGCCCTCACTTCGTCCTGCCGCTTGGGCGGCCGTTGTCAGTCGAACGGCAACCCCACATAGTTCTCGGCCAGCGACCCCGCCTGCAGCCGCGACGTCCGCACCAGATCCAGATCGGCAAAATGGATGCGGCGTTCGAAATCCGACTCATCGGCGTTGCGGTGCAGCATCGTGGTCATGTACCAGGAAAACCGCTCGCCCTTCCAGATCCGCCGCAGACAGGTGGCACTGTAGCGATCCAGCCCAGAGCGATCGTTGCGCGCATAGTGCGCCACCAGCGCGCGTGACAGCACCAGCACATCCGCCACCGCCAGGTTGAGGCCCTTCGCCCCAGTAGGCGGCACGATGTGCGCCGCATCCCCCGCAATGAAAAGCCGCCCATACTGCATCGGCTCGCACACGAACGAGCGCAGCGGGATGATGCCCTTCTGAAAGATCTCGCCTTCCGTCAGCGTCCAGCCATCGCCGGTGCCCAGCCGCGCTTGCAGCTCGCTCCAGATCCGGTCGTCAGACCAGGCCGCGATATCGTCGGTGGGATCGCACTGCACATACATGCGCTGAATCTCAGGCGAACGCGTGCTGAGCAAGGCGAACCCATCGCCCTGGTTGGCATAGATCAGCTCCGGCCAAGACACCGGGGCACGGGTGAGAATGCCAAGCCAACCAAACGGATAGATCTTCTGATACTCACGCCGCAGCACCTTCGGGATCGCCTGCCGCCCCGGCCCATGAAACCCGTCCGCCCCTACCACATAGTCGCAGTCTATCGTGACCAGGGCCCCATCGCCGTCCGGCCGATAGTCGATGGCAGGGCAATCGGTGTCCACGCCCCGTATCACGGTGCCGCCCACGCCGAACACGATCTCGCCACCCTGCGCCAGCCGTGCCGCGATCAGGTCACGCAACACCTCATGCTGCGGATACACCATCACCCGCTTGCCACCCGTCAGCCCCGCGATATCGACGTGATGCCGCAGCCCATCCCATTGCAGCGTGATCCCGTCATGCACGTGGCCATCCGTGGCCATCCGCCCGCCAAGGCCCAACTCGCCCATCAGCTCCACCACCCAATGCTCAAGCACGCCGGCGCGAATGGTGTCTTCCACGTCCCGACGACTGCGGCTTTCGATGTTGACGGCCGAAATACCCGCGCGGTGCAGCAACAACGCCAGAAACAGCCCAGCCGGACCGGCGCCGACAATTCCCACCTGAACCCGCAAGGTGCCATCTCCCGATATTTTTCTGCCGCCAACCTATGACGTCGCCACAGGTTTCGCCATCCGGCCCACGGTCCAGACCGATACCTCGACATGGACCAACCGTGCGGTTCGTGCGGATATGCAGCAAAGGACGAAAAGAGCGCATGATCAACGGCAGCACGCGGCTGATCGCCCATATCGGGTTCCCCACCGCAACCTTCAAAGCCCCGATGATCTACAATCCGTGGTTCCACGCCCACGGGATCAACGCCGTGGTGGTCCCATTCGGCATCCGGCCTGAGGATTACGAGGCGCTGTTCCCCGGCCTGTTCCGCATGACCACGCTGCATGCAGCCCTCATCACCATGCCGCACAAGGTCACCACCGCCCGCTTGGTGGACGAGCTGACAACCACCGCCAAGATCGCCGGCGCCTGCAACGCGGTGCTGAAACGGCCAGACGGCTCACTGCTCGGCGACATGTTCGACGGCGCCGGCTTCGTCCGCGGCATCCAACGCAAAGGCCGCCAGATCAAAGGCGCCAGCGCGCTCGTCGTCGGCGCCGGCGGCGTCGGCAGCGCCATCGCAGCCTCCCTCGCCGCATCCGGCCTTGCCGCGCTCACCCTGTTCGACGTGCACCCAAAAGCAGCCGAAGCCCTCGCCACCCGCCTGCGCACCCACTACCCGGCCCTGGCGCTCACAACCGGATCGCGCGATCCCGCCGGCCACAACATCGTCGTCAACGCCACGCCCCTGGGCATGAACAAAAACGACGCTCTGCCGGTGGACATCAACCGCGTGGCCCCCGGCACCTTCGTGGGCGAGGTGGTGATGAAGGAGGAATTCACGCCACTCCTTCGCGCCGCGATAGCAAAGGGATGCACGGTGCAGGTCGGCACGGACATGTTGTTCGAGATGATCCCGGCCTATCTGGAATTCTTCGGGTTCGGCACCGCCACGCCCGAAGAACTGCGCCAACGCGCAACGCTGGAGTATTGATCCCGCGATCCTACCCCTTCGGCGGCTCGACATGCCCGCCGAACCCCAGCCGCATGGCGCTCAGCATCTTCTCCGCAAACGTATGCTCCTGGCGCGACCGGAACCGCACGAACAACGCCGCCGCCAGCGTATCCGCCGGCACAGCCTCCTCCATCGCGGCCTCGATCGTCCACCGCCCCTCGCCACTGTCGGCCACATTGCCGGAGAAATGTTCCAGCTTCTCATCCTTCGCCAGCGCCTGGGACGACAGGTCCAGCAGCCACGACGTCACAACGCTGCCCCGACGCCAGACCTCGGCAATGTCGGCCATGTCCAGGTCGAACCGCTCGCCGTCGGGCAGATGATCGTCGCCGCGGTGGCGCAGGATGTCGAACCCCTCCGCCATCGCCTGCATCATCCCGTATTCGATGCCGTTATGGATCATCTTCACAAAATGCCCCGCGCCGGCTGGCCCAGCATGCAGATACCCCTGCTCAACCCGGGGATCACGCCCCTCGCGGCCGGTGGTGAGCGGAATGGAGCCAATTCCAGGCGCCAAGGCCGCCAAAATCGGGTCGATGATGGCCACCGCCGCCTGATCCCCGCCGATCATCATGCAATAGCCGCGTTCCAGGCCCCAAACACCGCCGGACGTGCCGATATCGATGTACTGAATGCCCTTCTCCGATAGCATTTTCGACCGGCGGACATCGTCCTTGTAATAACTGTTGCCCCCATCGATCAGGATATCGCCCACCCCCAACCGACTGCCGAAATCCGTCACGGCGTCTTCGGTAATCTTGCCAGACGGCAGCATCAGCCACACCACGCGGGGCGTGCCGGTCAGCTTGGCCATGAAATCGTCAAGCGAGGCCGCGCCCACCGCCCCCTCGGCCGCCAGGCCATCCGTGGCCTTCGGGCTGGCGTCATGCACCACGCATTCATGGCCCGCACCCATCAGGCGACGCGCGATATTGCCGCCCATTCGGCCGAGGCCCACGATTCCGATCTGCATTTCGAGGCTCCTATTTGGTTTAGTCTAGAGCTGCTTATACTCTTTAGCGACTTTTGGCGGCAGCACCGCGCTGCGCGATGCCGACCAACGCGTTGCGGCACAATGTTTCAGCCGGCGAGCCCGTCCGTTTGCACGCCCGCTCGGTATCGGACAGGCGTTGCGTCGCCATGGCCAGGCCAGCAGCACTCCACAACCGAACCGATCGGGTAAACACTGCCTCGCGCTTGAAGAACAAAGGTGGGCGCAGTCCTTTCACGGATTCTTCAGTCGAAGCGCCGTCGTCGATCTGCGCACGCACACGAACAAACCGCTGCAGATGCATCAGCGCCGCGCGCAGCACGCCCACCGGCGCGGCCCCTTCCGAAAGCGCCAGCTCCAGGGCGCGATCGGTGCCGGCCACGTCCCCATCGGTGGCGGCGAACAGCGCATCTTCCAGGGACAATCCAGACAGATCGCCCACGCAGCCGCGTGCCGCAAGCATGTCCACACTGCCACCCACACCCGCATACAGAGCCAACTTTTCCAGTTCGCTGCGCGTCATCATACGATCAGCACCCAATTGCCCCGCCAGCCAGCCGAGCGCATCCGGGTCGATCTCAATCCGGTCCGCCGCCAGCACGCTGCGGGCAAGCTGGCTAACGGCGCGCGCGTCCATCGGATAGCAGGCAACCGTGCCGGCCTGGTCTGCCCGATCGAGCAGGGTTTTCAGCTTGGATCTTCCAGTGAGCGTGGCACCTTCCAGCACCAGCAGGCCGGGGCCATTGCCACTGAGCACTTTCTGCACCGCGGCCGTGGCGCCATCGGTCACATCGCGCACCCGCACCACACGGCGGCCACCGGTCATGGACATCGCCGCAACCTCATCCGGCAGCTGCCCATAGCCGTCTCGCTCGATCTCAGACACCCGAAACGGATCGTCCAGCGCGCCCGCCACGTTGCGCACCAGCCGTGTGGCGTGTTCGCGGATCAAGCCTTCGTCGTCGCCATGGAACAGAACCACCCTTGCGGGCGCCGGGTTGGCCAGAAACGCCTCGATCCGCCGCGCATCGATCTTCACCCGCCAATCTTCACGACAAAGCCTTCAAACCGCCGGCGGATGCAGGACGAACCAGGTCGCGATGGCCGTCGTGATCTGGTCGGCCACTGCCTCCACCAGCCGCGCCTGAAGCTGTTCGCCCTGAAGGTCGCTGTAGAAATACTGCAGCGACAGCGGGTTGTTGCCGTCCAGCGACCGCGCCCGGCCCGTCAGCACGGTGCGCTGCTCGGCATCCGCCGTGGTCAGCGACCAGGTGGCGATCCCCGCCGCACGGGTCCGCGTGGCGATGGAATCGGCCCGCTCGATGAAGGCCCCTTCCTGGGCAACGGTGAAGGAGACGGCCAGGTTGTAGAGTTTAGCCGCCCCCCCGCCACCCAGCTCCATCCGGCGCTGCAGCGCATCCCGCATCAGCTGCCCGCTGCGTTCCGGCATCAGCGTCACATACACCGACGCCAGGCCAGACGCGGCGGAAGGCGACCCGGCGGAGGCCGGCGCATAGATCGGCCGGAAGCCGCACCCACCTAGAACGGCACACAGCGATCCGATTCCCATGGCCCGGCGAGAAATCACAGCCTCACCCCGCAATGACGAAATTGACGATCCGGTTCTTCACATAGATCCGCTTGACGATGCGCTTGCCCTCAAGCGCCTTCGCCACATTCGGCTCCGCCGCGGCCCGGGCCAGCACGTCATCTTCCACCGCATCGGGCGCCACGTCGATGGTTGTGCGCAATTTGCCCATCACCTGAATGGCAATGGTGAACGCCTCCGCGGCGGTAAGCGCCGGGTCGGCCACCGGCCACGCGGCCTGCGCCACCAGATCGGTGTTCCCCGGCCGCACGATCTGGCCAATTTCCTCGGCCAGATGCGGCATCATCGGCGAAACCAGCACGGCAATCGTGTCCAGCGCCTCGAACCGCGCCCAGGCGAGGCCAGGCTGATCCGCCGCCTTCTCTGCATCGGCGAACCCGTTGGCGAATTCATACACCCGCGCCACGGCCACGTTGAACGCCAGCAGCTCCACCGCGTCCGTCATCGCCGCGATGGTGCGATGCGTCAGCCGGCGCAGCGCACGTGCGGCAGGGCCAAACTCGGCCGGCATTTCGCCTGCTTCGAATTTCGCGTTCTCAGCCAGCCGATAAAGCCGCTGCGTGAAGCGGTAGGCGCCGAGCACGCCGGCCTCGGTCCATTCAATGTCCCGCTCGGGCGGGTTGTCGGACAGGATGAACCAACGCGCGGTGTCGGCCCCGTAGCGGGCGATGATGTGCGCCGGGTCGATGGTGTTGCGCTTGGACTTCGACATCGCCTCGATGCGGCCCACCAAAACCTCGTCGCCGGTGTCCTTGTGAACCATCACACCGTCCTGGCGGCGGCTGACCTCCTCGGGATACAGCCACGCGCCGTCGGCCGATTTGTAGCTTTCGTGCGTAACCATGCCCTGGGTGAACAGCCCGGCAAACGGCTCGCTCGCGCTCAGATGGCCCGTCGCTTTCATGGCACGTGTAAAATAGCGGGCGTACAGCAGGTGCAGGATGGCGTGCTCGATGCCGCCGATATACTGGTCCACCGGCAGCCAATGATCGGCGGCGGCACGCACAACCGGAAGGGCGGCCTGCGGCGAGCAGAACCGGGCAAAATACCACGAGCTGTCAACGAAAGTGTCGAACGTGTCCGTCTCCCGCGTGGCCGCCTTGCCGCAAGACGGGCAGGCAACGTGCTTCCAGGTGGGGTGATGGTCCAGCGGATTGCCGGGACGGTCGAACGTCACGTCATCCGGCAAGGTCAACGGCAACTCGGATTTCGGCACCGGCACAACGCCGCAGGTCGCGCAATGGATGACCGGGATCGGGCAGCCCCAATAGCGCTGGCGCGACACGCCCCAGTCGCGTAGGCGCCAGTTCACAACGCCTTTGCCAATGCCACGGCGCTCGATCTCGGCAATGGCTGTGGCCTTGGCCTGGGTCTGGTTCAGGCCATCGAGAAATTCGGAATGATACGCCATGCCGTCACCGTCGAACGGCTTATCCGTGATGGTGAATGTATCGGCACTCTCGCCGGGCGGCAGCACCACCGGGATCACCGGCAGGTCGTATTTGCGGGCAAAGTCCAGGTCGCGCTGGTCATGCGCGGGGCAGCCAAACAGGGCGCCGGTTCCATATTCCATCAGCACGAAATTGGCGATCCACACCGGGTGGCGCTGGCCGGTGAACGGATTGACCACGTCCACGCCAGTAGGAAACCCGCGCTTCTCCAACGCTTCCAGCACGGCCTCGCTGGTGCCCTTGCTTTGCACGTCGGCGATGAAGGCGGCGGCGTCCGGATTGGTCATCGCCACCTGGGCCGCCAACGGATGCTCGGCGGCGATGGCCAGGAACGACATGCCGAACAGCGTGTCCGGCCGTGTGGTATAGACCTCGACCTCATCGATGCCGGCGGGTTCAGCGACCGCAAAGCGCAGGCGGGCGCCCTCGCTGCGGCCAATCCAGTTGGCCTGCATCAGCCGCACCCGCTCAGGCCAACGCGACATGTCGTCGAGGGCAGACAGCAATTCTGGCGCATCATCGGTGATGCGCATCACCCAGGTGGACAGGCGCTTCTTCTCAACCAGCGCCCCCGAACGCCAGCCTCTGCCGTCGATCACCTGTTCGTTGGCCAGCACGGTGCCATCCACCGGGTCCCAGTTGACGAACGCATACCGGCGCTCAGCCAGGCCAGCCTTCAGCATGTCCAAGAACAGCGCCTGCTGGTGGCCGTAATAGGCGGGGTCGCAGGTGGCGAACTCGCGCGCCCAGTCGATCGACAGGCCCATGCGCTTCAGCTCGGTGCGCATCGCCGCGATATTGTCCCAGGTCCATTTGCCCGGATGGATGCCACGTTCGCGCGCTGCGTTCTCGGCGGGAAGGCCGAACGCGTCCCAGCCCATCGGGTGCATGACGGAGAACCCGCGCGCCCGTTTGAACCGCGCCACCACATCGCCCAGCGTGTAGTTTCGCACGTGGCCCATGTGGATCTTGCCGCTGGGATACGGGAACATTTCCAACACGTAGTATTTCGGGCGGCCGTCCGTCGGCACGTCGTCCACGCGAAAGCACGCGGCGTCGTTCCACGCCTGTTGCCAGCGCGGCTCAGCCGCGCGGAAATCGTAGCGCGGGGCGTCCGCGACCGGGGTTTCGACACTTGTTGTCTCGGAACTCATAAAGCACCCGGCCGATACGTCAGAAGGGGTTCAGCGATCAGCCGCCGCTCGCGGCACGCAGGTCACGCGCGCGATACAGTACCTTGTTCTCGACCTCGGCCGATGTAGCACTGCTGACGGGCGCATCCACCCACTGGCCGCCCTGCTGCACCTGGCGGAACACCGAAACCTTCACGCCATCAGCACGCATCTGACGGCCCAAGATGTAGGCCGTCACCTTGAAACGCTCGCCGTTGCCCGAAGGCGGCTGATACCAATCGGTGATGATCACGCCACCGAACGGGTCCGCCGAGGACAGCGGCATGAAGGACAGCGTATCCAGCGCGCCACGCCAGAGAAAGGCGTTCACGCCAAGCCCGGTGGCACCCTGGTCCTGGCTCGTGCCTTTGGCGCCGATGGTGAACAACTCACCGCTCGAATTGCCGCGCATAGATGA
>JBBROR010000111.1:0-9539 GCA_038229175.1 Acetobacterales bacterium
CGGCTGAATTCCTGCGCCCGCTTTTGCCCTATGCCACCACGCTTTGGGCTGTGTCGGAGCCTGGGCAGCATCTGGCGCTTTCGGTGGACGATATCATCGCGGCATCTGGTGGGCGCGCGCGCCCCGGGCCTGTCATTGCCTCGGCACTGGCACAGTTGCCGGCTGCTCCGCGGGCGCGGATTTTGATCTGTGGCAGCCTCTATCTGGCAGGTGAGGTTTTGAAGGCGGAGTGAGGGGGCGCCTGGTTTCGCTTGCCAGGATTTCGCTGGTCGGGGTTTCGCTGGTTGGGGTATGGCGGGGTGGCACAACTTGATGATCGGCAGTGTGCATGGCCCTTCCCCCCCTGCGCTGATCCGCCTAGGGTGCAGCCCAGCCACGCACGAGGCGCGGCTCGGAAACGCAAACGGGGAATCCCAAACAATGATGAAACGCACTCTTTTTGCCGGTGTCGCAGCACTTGCCATGTTTGGCGTGGTTGCCGCTGCTCCGGCCCAGGCTCAGATCAAGATCGGCACCGCTGGCCCGATCACCGGTTCCAACGCAACGTTTGGCGCGCAGCTGAAGGCCGGCGCCGAGCAGGCCGTGGCCGACATCAATGCCAAGGGCGGCGTTCTGGGCAAGAAGCTGGAGCTGCTGGTTGGCGATGACGCGTGCGATCCAAAGCAGGCTGTGTCTGTTGCCAACAAGTTCGCGGCCGACAAGGTGGTATTCGTGGCCGGGCATTTCTGCTCGTCGTCGTCCATCCCGGCCAGCAAGGTGTATCTGGAAGAAGGCATCCTGCAGATCACGCCGGCTTCGACCAACCCGAAGCTGACCGACGAGGGTGGCTGGAACACATTCCGCACCTGCGGCCGTGACGACCAGCAGGGTGCCGTGGCCGGCGCCTATATTGCCAAGGAATTCAAAGGTCGCAAGATTGCGATTTTGCATGACAACACCGCCTACGGCAAAGGCCTGGCAGATGAGACGAAGAAGGCCATGAACAGCGCCGGTTCCAAGGAGACGCTGTATTCGGCGTATGTTCCTGGAGAGCGTGACTACTCTGCCATTGTGTCTCGCATGAAGCAGGCGGGCATCGAGCTGATCTATATCGGTGGCTACCACACCGAGACCGGTTTGATCATCAAGCAGGCGCGCCAGCAGGGCATGAATGTGTCCGTGATGGGCGGCGATGCCCTTGTGACCAACGAGTTCTGGCAGATCGCGGGCGAGCAGGGTGAAGGCACGCTGATGACCTTCCCGTCCGACCCGCGCCGTCGCCCGACGGCGCAGGCTGTGGTGAAAGAGTTCGCCGCCAAGAAGATCGATCCTGAGGGCTACGTGCTGTATTCGTACGCGGCCATCGAGATCTGGGCGAAGGCGGCAGAGAAGGCTGGCACCACCGACGCGAAGAAGGTTGCCGAGGTTCTCAAGGCCGGCAAGTGGGACAGCGTTCTGGGCCCGATCTCATACGATAAGAAGGGCGATGTGACCGTGTCAGACTATGTGTTCTACATCTGGCACAACGGCACCTACGCCGAGATGTGACACTCGAAGTGCCCCTCGCCTCACCGCGAGGGGCACCTCGCGCCGTGCGCCTCTCCCCCTACCCGCCAGCACCGCCCAGGTGATAAGAACGCAGGATGAGCAATACCAGTCACTGCGCCCTGTGCGGCACACCCTGCCCACCCCGCTACCGCCCGCCGCCGCCGGAAATCTCCCCAGACCTCGATCTCCGCCCCGGCGAGCCCACCCGCTCCACGCTCAGAAACTGGGTGCAGACCTGCCAGGGCTGCGGCGCCGTCGCCCCTGATCTCGGCCAACTCCCGCCAGACGCCGTCGAGATCGTCGAGAGCGAGGCCTATCTCGACCTCCACGCCCGCCCGGAATCTGCCACCCCCTTCCTCCGCTACGCCATGATCTGCCGCGAGGGCGATCGCGCCGGCGCTTACCTCCAGGCCGCCTGGGCCGCCGATGACGCGGCAGACATCGAAGCCGCCGTCCACTACCGAAAGGAAGCCGCCGTCAACTGGGGCGAGCCGGACGGCGTCGAATCCGCCCTCCGCCTGATCGACCTGACGCGCCGCGCCGGCCTTCTCAAAGCCGCCGAGGAATGCTGCGGCGTGATCGCGGCCGACGCGATGGACGAGCGGTCTGAAGCCATCCTCGCCTTCCAACGGGCCCGCATCGCCGAGGGCGACACCGCCCGCCACCTGATGAGCAGCGCCCTGAAGCCCCCCTCCCGCATGCCGCACGTCGCCCACGGCAAACCCAAACCCACCCCCAGCTTCTTCGCCCGCCTCTTCAAGTAGGTCGGGCACCGCCCGACTTCGCAATCCTGGCTATGGCCGCCGGCAACACGCACAAAGCCAGAGCCGGCCAGCTCTTCCACAGCCCCCACCGCCAAGACCCCCTCCGCCAAGAACGGTAAAATTCCCGATAATCCCCCAAGACGCTGCCCCGCCAGCACCCTAAGTTACGCAGGCAGAATCATTCCCTGTGGGAGCCCAGCCGCGGTTCAAGAATCTGCAAACGCCGGCAACCGAAACCAAGTGGCAAAACCGGATGCGACGACGGACGAACGCCGCAAGCGCAATCGCACTCGCGCTCCTCACCGCAACCGCCCTCGTCCCCACGGCCCACGCACAGACCCTGACCAAGATCGCCGATTTCACCAGTGCCACAGGCGGTGGCGGCAAGTCCCTGGTCATCGACTCCAACGGCAACCTCTTCGGTGCCACCCCCAACGGCGGAACGAGCAGCCTGGGCACCGTGTTCGAGGTCGCCAAGACGGGGTTGGGCTACGGCACCGTCACCATAATCGCCACGTTCACCGGCAACAACGGCTCCAAACCACTGGCAGGAATCAGCTTCGATGCAGGCGGCAACCTGTTCGGCACCACCTCCCAAGGCGGCGCCAACAGCGTGGGCACCGTCTTCGAACTCGCCAACACCGGCTCCGGCTACGGTCCCATCTCCACCATCGCTAGAAAATAAAAGACTAAAGTGTGAGAGCCTAAATTATCTGAAACTATCACGCTTCAGGTTGATCGCTTCGTCGCCCCGCCGTCACCAACACAGCTCCTGCCGCCAGAATAAGTCCGGCCCCGGCCCACACTGCCGTCGACGGCACGTCGTGCCAGATCAGGAACCCGAGCACGAACGCCCACAGCAGTGAGGAATATACCACCGTTGCCATCACTGCAGCCGGTGCCACCCGCGCGGCCTCGAACAACAAATACTGGCCACCTCCCCCAAACACAGCCACGCAGCCCAGCAACACGAAATCGGTTGGCTGCAGTGGCACCCAGGTGAACACGCTGGCAATACCGGTTAGCACCGTGAACACCAGGTTGCTCGCCAGCATCTGCACGATCGTCCGCTCCTGCCGCGCTATCTGACGCATCAGGATCACCCCATATCCCCAGCCGACCGCCGCGATCAATACCAGCAACGTCGCCCAGGACAGGCTGGTGCCGAATGGATCGCTGGCGATCAACACGCCCACAAAACCGATTATCACGCTCACCCAAAGCCGCTTCGTCACGCGCTCGCCCAACAATGGCCAGGACAATGCAGTGATCATCAGCGGTGAAGAAAAATAAAGGGTTAACAACTGCGCCAACGGCAGAAAACGTGCAGCAGAATAATAGCAGATCCACGCCACCAGGGTCACCACCCCGCGCAACGCCAACGCCTTCTTCAAAGGTGTCGCCGCCAGATCCTCCAGCACCCGGCGCCGCCCTACCCCCAGGCACGCAATCACGATGAACAACGACCGAAAAAACAACACCTGCCAAACCGGCACCGTCGCCACCAGCCACTTGTTCGAGGCGTCTTGCAAAGCGAACAGGAAATACGCCATCACGCCGAGGGCCATGCCAAACCGCGGGTTCACTCCGCCGCACTCCGAAGGGCAGCCCCGGCCGCCAGCGGGCACAGCGGCAGGGCAGCGGCAAAAATCGCAGACAGCAAAAGCAATGGCGCGGCATAGGATTGCTCCGACGCAGCCGCATCCACTGCCGCCACCCCGAAGATCAGAATCGGCGCGCACAACGGCAGCACCAGCAACGGCAGCAGCACCCCGCCGCGCCGTGCCCCAAGCACCAACGCCGCCCCGGTCGCCCCGAACAGCGACAACAGCATTGTCCCCGGCACCAACCCCACCAGCAGAATACCGATCGCATAGCCATCCAGGTTCAGCATGACCGCAACAGGGCCGGCGGCCACAATCAACGGAAAGCCCGTCACCAACCAGTGCGAAATGGCCTTCGCCAAAGCCACCAGCGCCGCCGGCTGGCCCGACAGCAAAAGCTGATCCAGCGAGCCGTCGTCGAAATCCGCCCCGAACAATCGGTCCAGCGGCAGCAATGCCGCCAGCAGCGCACACACCCAGATGATCCCAGGGGCCATCCGCCCCAGCGTCTCCGGCGCAGGCCCAATCGCTAGCGGAAACAACGCCGCTGCGATTACGAAGAACAGCAACGCCGCCAACGTATCCGCGCCATGGCGCACGGACAGCCGCAGATCGCGGCCCACAATCCCAATAAATTCGTTCATGCCAGCCGCAGTTCGGCCACATCGCCCATGGGCAACGGCAGATGCGTCGCCGCGATCACCAGCCCGCCTTTGCCCCGGTGAGAGGCCAGCATCGCCCCAAAACGTTCAACGGAAGCGGTATCGAGCCCCAAGGTCGGCTCATCCAGCAACCAGATCGGCGCGCGTCGAACCAAAAGCCGCGCCAACGCCAACCGACGTTTCTGGCCAGCACTGAAAAAACGAACGGGCTGGTCTGCAAGATTCGTAAGCCCCACCGAATCCAACGCCTCCGCGGCGCGTGCCCCCAAATTCTCCAAAGCCGTAAGCCCGGGCTTCACCGCATCCTGATGGCCCAGATATGCCACAAGCGCCCCGTGCCCGGCCCTGTCAGCCATCGCATCCTCACCGTTCCACAGCACGCGCCCAGCCTCGATCCGCCCCAACCCAGCCAGAATGCGCAGCAAAGTGCTCTTGCCAGACCCGTTCGGCCCAACCAGCAACATCGCCCCCCCCGCATCAATCCGAAACGAGATCGGACCGAACACCAGCCGCTCGCCCCGAACCGCAACCACTTTGTCCGCCACCAGCACGCCAACCCCCCCGAATTCGCCACCCGCCTTGTGGACGCGGCCCCCCTGCCCATGGTTAAAGCACACGCCGACACTCACCCGGCCCGCCCGCGCAAACGAAACCCGCCGGATGCTCGTCGGCCCCGGATCGCCTGCGTCTCGCAGGCCCTATTTCCGAGGCAGATATCCCATGAAATCCATCGGTCAGGACAGCCTGAAGACCCGCCGCACACTGACCGTGGAGGGAAAAGACTACGACTATTTCTCCATCCCCGTCGCCGCCGCAGCCTTGGGTGATGTCAGCCGCCTTCCCGTCAGCCTCAAGGTCCTCCTCGAAAACGTCCTCCGCTTCGAAGACGGCAAATCCTACGTCGTGGGCGACGCGCAAGCCGTGGTTGACTGGGTTAAAACCGGCAGCTCCACCAAGGAAGTGCCTTTCAAGCCCAGCCGCATCCTCATGCAGGACTTCACCGGCGTCCCCGGCGTGGTGGACCTTGCCGCCATGCGCGACGGTATTTTGGCACTTGGCGGCAACCCGCAAAAGGTGAACCCCCTCGTCCCCGTCGACCTCGTGATCGACCACTCCGTCATGGTCGACTTCTCCGGCACCGCCGCGTCCGAGCAACAGAACGTCGGCGTCGAGTTCGAGCGCAACGGCGAACGCTACTCCTTCCTCCGCTGGGGCCAGGACGCGTTCGACAATTTTCGCGTTGTCCCCCCCGGCACCGGCATCTGCCACCAGGTCAACCTCGAATACCTCGCCCAAACCGTCTGGACCGCCGATATCGACGGCACCACCTTCGCCTACCCCGATACGCTCTACGGCACCGACAGCCACACCACCATGGTCAACGGCCTCGGCGTCCTCGGCTGGGGCGTCGGCGGCATCGAGGCTGAAGCCGCCATGCTCGGCCAGCCCATCGCCATGCTCATCCCCGACGTCATCGGCTTCCGCCTCACCGGCAAGATGCCCGAAGGCACCACCGCCACCGACCTCGTCCTCACCGTCACCCAGATGCTCCGCAAGCGTGGTGTCGTCGGCAAGTTCGTCGAGTTCTTCGGCTCCGGCCTGGACGATCTGATGCTCGCCGACCGCGCCACCATCGCCAACATGGCCCCCGAATACGGCGCCACCTGCGGCTTCTTCCCGGTCGACCAGATCACGCTCGACTACCTCCACCTCTCCGGCCGAGACGAAGCCCGCATCAAGCTGGTCGAGGCCTACTCCCGCGCCCAGGGCATGTGGCGCGACGCCTCCACGCCCGACCCCGTCTTCACCGACACCCTCGAACTGGACATGTCCACCGTCCAACCCAGCCTCGCCGGCCCCAAGCGCCCGCAAGACCGTGTCCTGCTGAAGGAAGCCGGCTCCTCCTTCCAGTCCGAACTGACCAAGTCCCTCGGTGTCGCCCCTGAAGACGTAAGCAAGAAAGTCCCCGTCGAAGGCACCAACTACGAACTGACGCATGGGGACGTCGTCATCGCCGCCATCACCTCCTGCACCAACACGTCCAACCCCTACGTCATGATCGCCGCCGGCCTCGTGGCCCGCAAAGCCCGCGCCTTCGGCCTCACGCCAAAACCGTGGGTGAAAACCTCGCTCGCCCCCGGCTCCCAGGTCGTCACCGACTATCTCGACCGCGCCGGCCTCACCGCCGATCTCGATGCCATCGGCTACAACACCGTCGGCTACGGCTGCACCACCTGCATCGGCAACTCCGGCCCCTTGGCAGACGCGATCGTGGACGCGATCGAAGACAACAATCTCGTCGCCGCCGCCGTCCTGTCAGGCAACCGCAACTTCGAAGGCCGCGTCCACGCCAACGTCCGCGCCAACTATCTCGCAAGCCCCCCGCTGGTGGTCGCCTACGCCCTGTTCGGCAACATCCGCGAAGACATCACCACCGCCCCCATCGGCACCGCCACGGACGGCAAAATCGTCTACCTCAAGGACATCTGGCCTTCGAACAAGGAAATCGCAGACACCGTCAACGCCAACCTCGGCCGCGACCAGTTCCTGAAGCGCTACGCCGACGTCTTCAAGGGCCCCAAGCAGTGGCAGGCCATCGAGATCGCCGGCTCCGCCAACACCTACACCTGGTCGGACAGCTCCACCTACGTCCGCAACCCGCCCTATTTCGACGGCATCACCATGGAGCCCTCGATCAAGACCGACATCATGGGCGCCCGCATCCTGGCCGAGCTCGGGGACAGCATCACCACCGACCACATCTCGCCGGCCGGCAACATCCGCAAAACCTCCCCCGCCGGAGACTACCTGGCCAACCACCAGATCCTGCAGAAAGACTTCAACAGCTACGGCGCCCGTCGCGGCAACCACGAAATCATGATGCGTGGCACCTTCGCCAATCCCCGCATCAAGAACGAAATGGTCCCCGGCATCGAAGGCGGCATCACCAAGCACCAACCCTCCGAGGACGTGATGCCGATCTACGACGCCGCCATGAGGTACAAGGCCGAGGGCGTTCCCACCATCATCCTCGGCGGCAAGGAATACGGCACCGGCTCGTCGCGCGATTGGGCCGCCAAAGGCACCATGCTGCTTGGCGCCCGCGCCGTCATCGTGGAATCCTTCGAGCGCATCCACCGCTCCAACCTGGTCGGTATGGGCGTCCTGCCCCTCACCTTCATGGAAGGCACCACCCGCCACACCCTGAACCTGGACGGCACCGAAACGCTCGACATCATCGGCCTGGACGATCTCGCCCCCGGCAAAACCATGTCCCTGGCTATCCACCGCGCCGACGGCACCGTCGAACACGTGCCCCTCAAATGCCGCATCGATACCCTGGACGAAGTCGCCTACTACCAACACGGCGGCATCTTGCACTATGTCCTCCGCGAAATGGCCAAAGCCGCCTAACCAACCCCCCACGGTGGGGCGCCCAAAGCGCCCCACCGCCCCACTACCCGTAATACCCGTAGGGTGGGTAAGCGAAGCGCCACCCACCATCGCCCTTAAAACCAAGCGCCCATCCCCCTTTGTGCCATTTCATTATGAACACGGAACAATAAACTCACGCCTCTTCGTCAACCCAAATCCCCCTTTCGCAATTCCACCACCCGCGCCCGAGCCGCCTCCAACCGCCGATCCCGCAACGCCCTGGCCAAAATCCCCCGCGGCAGCGGAATCCGCCCCCAATCCACGGCAGGCTTCACCGCCCGAACCCGAGGCACCACCGCCCGAGGCGCTCGCTCCACCACCAGAACCCCAGGCCGGATCAAAGCCGTCTCAATCCCCAGCATCCAACACAGCGGCCCCAAAATCCGCCCCGCCTGCGGCACATCCCGCAACAGCGCGACCATCTCAGGCTCCGCCAGCATGTGGGACAGCTGCGAGGCATACCCACCCGCCTCAAACGGCAGCAGCCCCACCAACCAACCAAACCGCCGCGGCAACCGCCGCCATCCCGCGCCATTGCCCAAGCCGGCGCCGATCGGGCCGATCACCACCGCATCCACGCTCCCAGCATCTGGTCCTCCACAGCGACGAACAACGCCCCCACGATACTGCCCCCGCCGCACCCGCTCCGCCAACGCCAGCAAAAGGCTTTCCGCCCGCTTCACCCGGCGCCAGACCAGCAAAATCATCGGCCCATCCAACCCCCGCCCCAAAGCCGCCGCTACCGCCCGGCACAGGGCCGCGGTGATCCAGGCAAAGCGGCCGTCAGGGCCAAGAAGGGTGGTGAAATACATGAACGAAACAAGAACATAGCAGCCACCTCAATGCAAGCTCCATCATTGCCCGAAGTCCAGGGCTCGGCCCTGGTGGGTGTCGACAGGGCAAAGCCTTCGAGCCTTGGTTTCGCGCGCCGCCGCCGGCCAACCCGGCGCGCGAAACTCCGAAACACTGGAAAAGTCAGCATTTCAAGCCGCCGATGCCTGCCTACCGCAAAACCGCCGACGAACTATCCGGAGAAGGCCGAGGCCGCAGCGAGCGCCGCAACAACCCAGCCAAACGCCCGCCAGGCTTCCCGCCCGACATCTGCACGCCGGTCTCCCGCCGCGTCAGCGTCAAGGTCCGGTCGTGAAACTCCTCCAACTCCGGCCCCTGGCCCACAGTAATCACCGTGCACCCCGAAAGCTCATCGCCACGCAGCAAGGCCATCATCTGCTCCTGGCTGGCGGTATCCAAAGCCGCGGTCGCCCCATCCATCAGAATAATATCCGGCCGCTGCACCAGCAGCCGCGCAAACGCCAGCCGCTGCTGCTCGCCGCCCGACAGCACGCGGTCCCACCGCTCGTTGTCGTCCAACCGGCTTGCCAACCGCTTCAACCCACACCGCCGCAACGCCGCAACCATCTCCTCGTCCGAATGCGGCGCCACCGAAGCCGGATACTCGATCACCTGGCGCAAACTCCCCGGCGGCAGATAAGCATGCTGCGGCAGAAACGCGATCCGCGCCCCCGCCGGCAGCAGCACCCGGCCAG
>JBBROR010000112.1:0-9518 GCA_038229175.1 Acetobacterales bacterium
CCTTCATGCCAACGATCCTTCGCTCCTCACTTCGTCCCGCTCCGACCGCGGCCAAACGCTGCTTGCGGCATTGGGCGCGATGGCGGATGATCTTGGGGAGGCGTCCCTTCCAACGCTCGTCAAGGAGACGGTGGGTTTGGTCGAGAGACACTATATCGAGGCAGCGTTGGAACGTGCAGATGGCAACCGAACGGCAACCGCGGAACTCCTGGGCCTTAGCCGGCAGAGCCTTTACATGAAACTCAATCGCTACGGCCTGGACACCGAATCCCAGGCAGCCTTGGACCATGACCAGTGAGCCCCGCACCGAACCTTTTATAGCCGTGCTGCAAAACGGGGCGCTTTCGCCGGCGTTCGGCAATGCCACGCTGCACAATTGTGAGCGTGAGCAGATCCATCTGGCGGGATCGATTCAGCCGCATGGTGCCCTTCTGGTGCTGCGTGAAAGCGACTTCGCGGTGTTGCAGGCCAGCGAGAATATCGGGTCCTGGCTCTCTCATGCCCATCACGCGTGTCTGGGGCGGGTGTTGGGCGACCTGTCCGTCGATCTTGCCAACGCTGTGCGGAGCATGTTGGTCAGGCTCGTTGACTGCGTTCCCCAGGCGCTGCGTTGCAACCTCACGCCCGCGCGCACCATAGATCTGCTGGTGCACCGTCCGCCTTCGGGCGGGCTTATCGTGGAGCTGGAAGACGCGGGCGCACCCACAGCCCTTGAAGAGCCGGTCATTTCGGCCCTGCGCGCCATCGTGTCTTCGGCCTCGCTGCAGGCGTTGTCCGATGAAACCGTCTGGGTGCTGCGCGAGCTGACCGGTTACGACCGTGTGATGGTCTATCGGTTTGACGAGGAAGGCCACGGCTCCGTGCTCGCCGAGCACTGCCGGCCGGATCTTGAGGCTTTTCTAGGCAATCGCTACCCCGCCACCGACATCCCGCAGATGGCGCGCAAGCTGTACGAGCGGATGCGGGTGCGCGTTCTCGTGGACATGCAATACACGCCGGTGCCCATCCTGCCCCGCCATGCGCCGGATTCCGGGCTTGAGCCGGACATGTCCTATTGCGTGCTGCGCAGCTCATCGCCGATCCATGTTCAATATCTCAAGAATATGGGTGTCAGCGCCACGCTGGTCATATCGCTCGTGGTCAGCGGCCGGCTGTGGGGGCTCATCTCGTGCCACCATTACAGCCCGCGCGCGGTGTCGTTCGAGGAGCGCTCGGTCTGCGAGTTCCTGGCGGAGGCGGTGTCCACCCGCATCGCGGCCCTGGAAAGCTTCGTGCAGAGCCAGGTCGAGCTTTCGGTTCGCCGGATTGAACAGCGCATCATCGACTCGATCACGCGCGAGGGTGACTGGCGCACGGCGTTGTTCGATGGATCGAATTCGCTGCTTACCCCGCTTGGCGCCGCCGGCGTGGCGCTGCTGTTCGAAGGCCAGTGCCTGACTGTGGGCTATGTGCCGAGCACGCCGAAACTGCGCGAGATCGGCCTGTTCTTGGATGAGCAGGCGGAAGCGGGCCTGTCGCTCAGCCCGGCGTTCGCCACATCTGCGCTCAGCATCGATGCGCCGCGTTTCGTCTCGATCGCCGATATCGCGAGCGGGCTGCTGGCGGTGACGGTGTCCAGCTCGCCCACCGAATACATGCTGTGGTTTCGGCCCGAACAGGTGCAAACGGTGGTGTGGGCTGGCAATCCCGCCGACGCCGTGATGGTGGGCAGCGATCCCACCCAATTGTCACCGCGGCGATCTTTCGCGCAATGGCATCAGCGGGTGGAGGGCACGTCGGCCGCCTGGAGCCCGGCGGAGCTGATGGCCGCGCGGCTGATTGGCGAGACGGTGACGGATGTGGTTCTGCAGTTCCGTTCGGTGCGCACGCTGATCGCGCAGGACCAGTTGGCGCAGGTGACACGCCAGGTTCGCGAATCGGACCAGCCGGTGCTGATCGCCGACGAGAGCGGCCACCTGCTGGTGGTGAACGACGCCTTTGCAGCGTTGCTGCCAGACGATCATGGGCCGGTGGCCAGTTTTCGCGACCTTGCGGCGCTGTTCCACGAGCCGCGGGGGATCGATCATCGTCTCGACGATCTTCGCCGCCATCATCGCAACTGGCGTGGCGAGGTGCTGATGCGGCGCGCTGCCGAAGGTGATTGCGCGCTGCTGGTGCGCGCCGATCCGGTGTTCTCGGCACCCGGGCGCGTGTTGGGCTTTGTGCTGCTGTTCACCGACCTCACCGAGCGCAAGGAGGCCGAACAGGCCCGGCGCAGCTTCCAGCAAACCATCGCCGCCGGCCAGCAGGAGGCCCAGCGCTCGTTGCATTCCAACGCCGGCCATGCGGCGCAGAGCCTGCTGACCTCGGTATTGGAGAACGCGCAGCTTGCGGCATTCGAGATCACCGACGGCGTAGATACCGCCGGCATGGCGCGCCGGCTGGAAAGCGTGCGCGTGTCGGTGCAGCGCGCGTCGGATATGCTGGAGCGGCTGCTGAGGTATTCCGATCAACGCTGAGCAGCTTATGGTTTGTAGAGCAATATCGCCTAAGGTTGGTTCAACCGTGCGATAAAATTGCTTGCTAAAACAACAGTCTGCCAGAGCATCATTTGACCAATCGGAATCATCCGCTCGGATAAAGTTGCTCGACAAAACAATGAGCTACAGACTGTTTTCCGATCCCTGTCGGTCGGAGAAAGCTCTGGTGTTGGAGGGGCGTTCTTGTCGATGCGCACGGTCTGCTGGCATGGTACATGCCAATCTGAAAGAGAGCATTCGGCGTGAACGCACCGGTGGGCGAGATGAGTGGCTTTGCAGCGCGATTGTGGACCGGAACCAAGGCGCTGCATGTGCAGGCGGAGCGCTCGGGCATGATGGCGCGGATCATTCGCGGGCGCGCGAGCCGTCGCGGTCATGCGCTGATGCTGCGCAACCTGCTGCCCGCCTACATCGAATTGGAGGACGCGCTGCAACGCCATCGGCATAGCCCGGCGGTGAGCCTGTTCGCGCGGCCTGAGACCTATCGCGTGGCGACCCTTCGCGCCGATCTTGAAGCGCTGGAAGGCGCCGATTGGCGGACCACGCTGCCTCTCGTCGCCGAAGCCACACACTATGCCGAGGCGATCACGCGGGCCTGCAGCGGCGATGGCGCGGGGCTTATCGCCCATGCCTACACCCGTTATCTCGGCGATCTCAGCGGTGGCCAGATCATGCAGGGTGTTCTGGCGAAAAACCTGGGCCTTGGCGCCGGGGAGCTGGCGTTCTACCGCTTCGACGCAATCCCCGATATCGCGGCGTTCAAGGCGGACTACCACGCCAATCTCGACCGGGCCGGTGTCATGATCGCCGATCCCAATCAGGTGCTGGCCGAGGCCGCGGACGCGTTCCGCCACAATATGGCGGTATCCGAGGCCGTCAGCGCACTCGAACACGGAGCTTCCTGAGCATGACAGTGGCGTTCCCGTTCTCCGCGATTGCGGGCCAGGACGAGATGAAGCGGGCGATCGTGATCGCTGCGGTCGATCCCGGCATTGGCGGCGTGCTGGTGTTCGGCGATCGCGGCACCGGCAAATCCACCGCCGTGCGCGCATTGGCGGCGTTGCTGCCCCAGATGCGCATGGTGGATGACTGCCGCTACCGCTGCGATCCCGCCAACACGGTGCGGCTGTGTTCGGAATGCCTGGCGCGCCTTGAGGCCGGCCCGCTGCCTTCGCACATGGGCCCCGTGGCCGTGGTCGATCTGCCGCTCGGCGCGTCCGAGGATCGGGTGGTCGGCGCGCTGGATCTGGAACGCGCGCTGTCGCGTGGGGAGAAGGCGTTCGAGCCGGGGCTGCTGGCGCGTGCCAATCGCGGATTCCTGTATGTGGACGAGGTGAACCTGCTGGAAGATCACATCGTCGATCTGCTGATCGACGTGGCGGCATCTGGTGAGAACGTGGTGGAGCGGGACGGCCTCAGCATCCGACACCCCGCCCGCTTCGTGCTGGTGGGCAGCGGCAATCCGGAAGAGGGCGAATTGCGGCCCCAGCTTTTGGATCGGTTCGGTCTGTCGGTGGAGGTCAAGACACCCACCGATCTGGCCACGCGGATCGATATCGTGCGCCGGCGTGATGCGTTCGAGCGCGATCCGCAGGCGTTCATCGCCCTTTATGCCGAACAGGACGAAGCCCTGCGCACCGCCATCCTGGCCGGCCGCTTGCGCATCGGGGCCGTGGAGGTGCCGGACGCCGTGCTCGAACAGGCGTCTCAGCTCTGCATCAATCTGGGCACCGATGGGCTGCGCGCCGAACTGACCTTGATGCGCGCGGCGCGGGCGCTGGCGGCGTTCGAAGGCGTCGGCACCGTGACCGAGGCGCATCTGCGCCTGATCGCGGCCCCTTCGCTGCGCCATCGGCTGCGTCGCAACGTGCTGGACGACGCCGGCTCCACCACGCGGGTAGACCGGGCCGTGGCCGAACTGTTCGCTGGATGAGGCAGCGGGCTTGACCCAGGCGGCGGCTGACAACGCGTTGGCGGCGTTGCTGTTCGCCGTCGATCCGACGGGGTTGGGCGGCGTGGTCTTGCGGGGAAGACCGGGGCCGGTGCGCGATGCGTTTCTGACCCTTCTGCGTGCCTGCCTTGATCCTGCGGCGCCGGTGCGCCGCATGCCGCTCAATATTGCCGAGGGGCGCCTGGTCGGCGGGCTGGACATCGCCGCCACCCTGCGCGCCGGGCGCCCGATCGCCGAACGCGGCATTTTGGCGCAGACCGATGGCGGCGTGGTCTTGGTCGCGATGGCGGAGCGGCTGGCCGATCCCGTGGCGGCGCAGCTGTGCGCCACGATCGACACCAAAACGGTGGTGACGGCGCGTGACGGCATCGTGTCGGAAAGCCCCGCGCGCATCGGCTTCGTGGCGCTGGACGAAGGCGAGGGCGACGACGAGAAGCTGTCACCTGCGTTGCTCGACCGCATGGCGTTCCGGCTGGAACTGCAATCCGGGCTCGACGAAGACTCGCTGGCCTATGATCTGGACGCGGTGACGCAGGCCCGCGCCCGACTGAATGGCATCGAAGTCGGCGACCCCGTGATCGCGGCGCTGTCGGGCACGGCCCTGGCGTTGGGCGTGTGGTCGTTGCGCGGCGCTTTGCTGGCATTGCGGGTGGCGCGGGCGTCCGCGGCGCTGGCGGGACGCAACGAGGTTGCGATGGAGGATGCCATGGTTGCCGCGCGCCTGGTGCTGGCGCCGCGGGCGACACGGGTGCCTTCGGCCGAGGAGCCGGTGCCTGAGGATCAACCGGGGCCCGACGAGGCGCCGATTGACGATGCAACCGATCCGCCCGAGGCGCCCGATCCGCCGCCACAGGACGACACGCCCGAGCCGGAGAGCGACGGTGCCGCGAATGAGATGCCACTCGAAGATGTCGTGCTGGCTGCTGCGACCGCGGCCATACCGGCTGGCCTGCTGGCGCAGTTGAAAGCGGATCTCGAACGGCGTGGGGCGTCTCGTTCGCAGGGCAAATCCGGTGCGCTGAAGAAATCCGGCAAGCGTGGCCGTCCTGCGGGCATAAGGCGTGGCGCGCCGGGGCCGAACGCCCGGCTCAATTTGGTGGAGACGTTGCGCGCCGCCGCCCCCTGGCAACGGCTGCGCGCCACAGAGGGTGGAGAACCTGGGAGGATCCAGGTGCGGTTCGACGATTTCCATATTTCGCGGTTCCGCGAGCGCACCGAAACCACCACGATCTTTGCCGTCGATGCCTCCGGCTCGGCCGCCGCCACGCGCCTTGCCGAGGCCAAGGGCGCCGTGGAGCTGCTGCTGGCGGATTGCTACATTCGCCGGGACACGGTGGCCGTGGTGTCGTTTCGCGGCAAAGGGGCCGAGATCCTGCTGCCGCCCACGCGCTCGCTGGTGCGCGCCAAGCGCAGCCTGTCCGGCCTGCCCGGCGGTGGCGGCACGCCGCTGGCCGCTGGCCTCGATGCCGCGGAGGCCATGGCCGCCAGCGTGCAGCGCCGTGGCGGCACACCCGTCATCGTCATACTGACGGACGGCAAATCCAATGTCGGCCGCAACGGGCTTGGTGGCCGGGCGGCGGCGGAGGCCGAGGCCCTGCAGGCGGCATCTGCCATTCGCCAGCAAGGCCGCGCGGTGCTGCTGGTCGATACCGCGACACGGCCCTCGCCTCTTGCCCAAGCCTTGGCGGCGGCCATGTCTGCCCGGTATCTGCCGCTTCCCTACGTCGATGCCGCACGGTTGACCCAGGCTGTGCAGACGATCACCCCCAAATCGCGCTGACAGAATAGCACTGACAGAATCACGCGGCCCGAACCTCGCTCATGGAGACGCCTATGTCGGGCCGATTGACTTGGGAGCGGGATGGCGCCGGCTGGCCCAATGCCGCGTATAGCCGGTTCGTGACGGCGGCCGGGTTTCAGTGGCATGTCCAGGTCGCAGGCCACGGTCCGGTGCTGCTGATGCTGCACGGCACCGGGGCTGCCACGCATTCATGGCGCGCATTGCTGCCGTTGCTCGCGGCGGAGTATACCGTGGTGGCGCCGGATCTGCCCGGCCATGGCTTCACCCAGATGCCGACAGGCGCCCTGATGTCATTGTCTGGCATGGCGAAGGGGGTCACGGCGCTGCTGAAGGTGCTTGGCCTCACGCCGGCTGTTGTGGTCGGCCATTCCGCTGGGGCTGCGATTCTGGCGCGCATGTGTCTCGACCGGCAGATCGCGCCCCGCGCGCTTGTCAGCCTGAACGGCGCGATGCTGCCGTTGCCGAACATGCCGACCGAAATTTTCGCGCCCCTGGCCCGCGGCATGGCGGCCTGGGGATTCGTCTCGCGCATCGCGGCGCGGCAGGCGGCGGCGCCCCGCGCGCTGGACCGGCTGATCCGCAGCACCGGCTCCAGCTTGGACGCTGAGGGAACGGAGCTGTATCGCCGCGTGGTCGGCAATCCCGGCCATGTCGCCGGTGCGCTTGCCATGATGGCGAACTGGAGCCTGCGCGATCTGGCACGCGATCTGCCCTCGTTGCGAACGCCGCTCGTGTTGGTGGTGGGGCAGGGCGATCTGACCATCCCGCCCTCCGATGCGGCCCGGGTGCGGCGCCTGCTGCCAAAGGCGAGGGTGATCGCGCTGCCCGGTCTGGGGCATCTGGCGCATGAGGAGGCGCCCGACCGCACGGCATCCATCATCTTCGAGATTGCGCAAACAACGCCGTTGGGTGGGAACAACGATTGACGTATCTGGCGGTTGAAACTTTTGCCTTGTGCGGCGATGTGCCGGCCGATTGCAGTTATTTAGCCTGCCGATCAGCGCGCATGATGCGCTGAGGAAACCAAACGCATGTTGTCTGCACGAAGCCAGGCTCGCAACCGCCTGCATGCGAGACCTGTGTGAGCCTGGTGGCCTTGATCGCCGATGGCAGCCTTTTCTTGGGTTTGCTCGGTTTCACGCTGCTTGAAATGCTGGGGCTGGTGGTGTGGCGGTGTGTCAGTGGCCGCGGTCTGCCGGTGATGGATATCGTGTTTCATCTCGCCGCCGGGGCGTTTCTGACATTGGCCTGCATTCTGGCGCTGAAGGCTGCATCGCCCTGGCTTATCGTGGGATGTTTCGCAGCCTCTGGTGCGGCGCATGTCATTGATCTCAGCCGGCGGTGGCGCGCGTCATGATATCCCGCGCCAGTTCTTGGCAGACGCGGCGCGCCCGATGGCGTAAGCCCAGTGCGGCACGCACGCTGATGGCACGCACGCAGAAGGCTGGCACGCGCAAGGGGTTCGCATGATCGTTGTCCACCACCTCAACAACTCTCGGTCACAGCGCGTGCTGTGGTTGCTGGAGGAGATGGGCCTCGATTACGAGGTGCGGCCCTACACGCGAGAGGGCGCGGCCGGCAGCGCGCCGCAATCGCTTCGCAACATTCACCCGTTGGGCAAGGCGCCGGTGATCGAGGACGGCGACCTGGTGCTGGCGGAGTCCGGTGCCATCACCGAATATCTCGTCCTGCGCTACGGAACGGGCGCACTGGTGCCGCAAGCAGGCTCGGCCGAACACACGCGCTACCTTCACTGGCTGCATTACGCCGAGGGCTCGGCGATGCCGAACCTGCTTTTGAAGCTGGTGTTCGACCAGATCGAGAGTGGGCCGGTGCCGTTCCTGGTGCGCCCGATTGTCCGCGGCCTGGCGCGGGCGGTCAAAAGCGCCATCGTGGAGCCGCAGCTGGTGCTGCATCTGGATTATATCGAGGCCGAACTGTCGCGTTTTACCTGGTTCGCCGGCGATGAATTCACCGCGGCAGACATCCAGATGAGCTTCGCGGTCCAGGCTGCCGCCGCCAACGCCGGGCTGAACAGCTCGCGCCCCAAGACGATGGCGTTTCTCGATCGCATTCATGCCCGGCCGGCCTGGGCGGAAGCTGTCGCACGGGGCGGACCCTACGATCTGACGGCCTGACGCGGCATCGTGGTTCCGATTGTGTCTATTTTGCATGACATAAATTTTGCCACTGGCTCAAACTGTCAGGCTATGATTACACTCTGGCCATGACGTCCATCACGCCTCCCTCTGCTATCCCGCCACATCGGTCTCCCGATGTCGATAAGCAATCGAAACGGCGGCAGAAGCACGCTGTCGTCATCGGCAGCGGGTTTGGTGGCTTGGCGGCGGCCATTCGGCTGGGCGCACGTGGCTATCGCGTGACGGTTCTGGAGAAATGCGACTCCCCGGGCGGCAGGGCACGCGTGTTCCGCCAGGACGGGTTTTCGTTCGACGCCGGCCCCACGATCATCACAGCGCCTTTCCTGTTCGATGAACTATGGGAGATGTGCGGCCGCAAACTGGCCGATGACGTGGACCTGCGCGCGGTGTCGCCGTTCTACCGCATCCGCTTCGAGGACGGCCGCACCTTCAACTACACCGGCGATGCCGAAGCGATGCGCCAAGAGGTGGCGAAGTTCGAGCCGGAAGACGTGGCCGGCTACAACCGCTTCCTGCAGACCAGCCGGGAGGCCTGCCGGATCGGCTTCGAGGAGCGCGGCCATGTCTCCTTCGCGCGCTGGCAGACGATGGCGATCATGGTCCCCGAAATGCTTGGCGCCAATGCGCATCGCAGCGTGGCGTCGGTGGTGGCATCGCACTTCCGAAGCGAGCAGTTGCGGACGGTGTTCAGCTTTCATCCGCTGCTGATCGGCGGCAACCCATTCTCTGTCTCGGCGATCTATTGCCTGGTGGCCTATCTCGAACGCCAATGGGGCGTGCATTTCGCCATGGGCGGCACGTATTCGCTGGTGTCGGGGATGATTGATCTGATCGAAGGCCAGGGCGGCGAGGTGCGGCTGAATGCCGAGGTTTCCGAGATTGTCGTCGAAAACGGCAAAGCCACGGGCGTGCGCCTGGCCTCCGGCGCGCATCTGCATGCCGACATCGTGGTGTCCAACGCCGACAGCGCCTGGACCTATCGCCATCTGATCGCGCCGAAGCACCGCAAACGCTGGACCGATCGGCGGATCGCGAAGGCGAAATACTCGATGAGCCTGTTCGTCTGGTATTTCGGCACCAACCGC
>JBBROR010000113.1:0-9511 GCA_038229175.1 Acetobacterales bacterium
ACACCGACCTCAACCTGGGCCTTAGCCGCGCCTATCTGACCAGCGGCAAATCCGATCAGGCGGTAGAACTTACAGGCGCGCTGCTGAAGGCGAAGCCGGACGATATCAACATCCGCATCGCCTCGATCGATGCCGCTATCGCCGCGGGGGATTCCGGACGGGCGGAGGACCTGGTGGCGCGCGGGATTGAGATGTTCCCCAACGACGCCCAGCTGTATGTCCGGTCGGCCAATCTGAAGATGGCCGGTGGCCATAAAGAACAGGCCCTGGCCGATTTCAGGAAGGCCCGCGACCTTCGCCAAAAGGAGTTGTCCCGTTAGGCGGCGGTTTTCGCGCGGGCAGCTGGCATGGGTGTAGCGCTGCGGCGGTTGGCCGTTGTGTTTGTCGCGTTCGTTATCGGTGCGAACCAGGCCTTGGCACAAGGCGCATGCCCGGTGCGGCCAGCAAAGCCGTTTCCGGATCTGCAACCCACCAAGCTTACAGATGCCTATTGGCTGGGTCGGGTTCGATCGCATGAGCAGGACCTGGCGCGGCTTGACCTGTCGAAGGTTGGGCTGCTGATGTTGGGTGATTCGCTGATCGAGGCCTGGGCACCCCCGGTGCAGCAATTGTTCTACGGCCATCGGGGATTCCTGAACCTGGGGGTCGGCGGCGACAACACGCAAGGTATGCTGTGGCGGATCGGCCGGCTGCGGCAGACCAATCTTCGACCGAAGCTGATCGTTCTCCTGATTGGCACCAACAATATCTGGCCAGGCCGCCCAGCGGACGAAGTGGCGGTGGCGATCGCCGAGGTCCTGCGGCAGATCCGCGCCTGGACCCCGGAAAGCCGCATCCTTCTGCTTGGCCTGCTGCCGCGTGGGAGTGAGTTAGCTGATCCAACGCGTCAGGTGCAGCAACGTGTGAACCTGCTGATTGCGCCCTGCGCCGATGGCGTTTCGGTGTTCTATGCCGATCCCGGCGCGTTGCTGCTGGATGGCAACGGCGTGCTGCCCGACCGCATCGTGCCCGATCACCTTCATCCGAATTGGATCGGTTATGGGATTCTGTCGGCGGCGATTGAACCGCAATTGCGGCTTCTTCTGGATGAGGCCGTGCGGTAGACTGGGCTGCGTGCAGTATTATTCTTTTAGTTCGTGACGACATTGCCCTTGGCGTCGATCGCCACTTCGCTGGTCTTGCCGCCGCGGCTGGCCATGCCGCGCCAGACGGCGCTGTCGTCGCGGTAAAGGTCGGTCACTTTTGTGAAGCCCTGGCTTTCGATCAGTTTGCGAGCGTCGGATTCGGACATTTTTGAACCATCGGCCATCTGTGTCTGTGGCCGCTCGGTGGCGGGGCTGTCGCGCAATCGCAGCGAGGTGCGCGTGGCGTTGTCCAACTGGCCGGTGGCATCGAGCTTGTGGGCCTGCTGATAGAGCCTGATTGACTCCTGCGTGGCCGGGCCGGGGATACCATCGACGCGACCGGTATACGTGCCCTGCTGCTGAAGGACCAGCTGGGCCTGGCGAATTTCCGGCGACGCGGCGGGTGCTACCGATTCTCGCGTCTCGCGCTGTGTGCCCAGCAACGCGCAGCCACCGCTTCCAATCAGAAGCGACCCCAGCAGCAACATCGGCAGAATTCGCATCCGTGGACCTTTACCAAAAAAATTAGCGAGATACGGACGGCACTTCCACAATGGCGCCGGGCCAACTGCCATCACGCTCCACGATGAATTGCGCCTCGTGCATCGCGGCGACTTCCGCACGATGTGCAATGGAGATAAGCGTGGTGTGTGGCAGGCGTTCCCTGATGATCCCCAGAACCTCAGCCTCGGATGCCGGGTCCAGGCTGGCGGTGGCTTCGTCCAGGAAAAGCCAATCGGGCCGGAGCAGCAGCGCGCGCGCAATGGCGAGGCGTTGTTGCTCACCGCCGGACAGGCGCAGCCCCCAGGCATCACGATGGTCGATCTGGGCGAACAACGGCGCCAGCCCCACGTCTTTCAGGGCTTGTTGGATCTGGTCGTCGGTGGTGCTGTTTGGGTCTGCGGGATAATTTACCGCGGCGCGCAGGGTGCCAAGCGGGAAATAGGGGCGCTGCGGCAGGAACAGGGTGGTGCCGTCGCCCCGGTGCAGGCGGCCGCTGCCGAAGGGCCAGATGCCGGAGAACGCGCGGAACAGGGTGGATTTCCCGCTGCCGGAGCGCCCGGTGAAGACGGTGGAGCGGCCGCGCGGCAATTCGAGATCGGCCGCCTCGACCAGCACCCGTCCGTCCGGCAGCTTCAGCGTGAGATCGGAAAGACTGTAGTCGGGCCCGGCTGTGGGGTCGATCGCCAGGCCCTCGCGGTTGGCCGCACGGGCTTGGCCAATGGCGGTGCTGAAGAAGGTGAGGCGGTTGATGGTGGCGCGCAGCGAGGCCAGCGAAGTGTAGCTGTTGACGAAGAACGACATCGCGCCCTGCACGCTGCTGAAGGCGCCGGCGGTTTGCGTGAGGCCGCCGAGATTGAGGGTGCCGGCGAAGAAACGCGGTGCTGCAACCACGATTGGGAAGATGCCGGACACCTGGCTGTAGCCGGCGATCAGCCCGTTCAGCGCCTTGGTGCGGCGCATGATCGACCACCAGTTGTTGGTGATCTCGGTGAACTGGGCGCGCAGGCCGGCTGTCTCCTGCGCCTCGCCGCGGTACAGGGCCACGCCTTCGAGGTTTTCCCGCAGGCGGCCGAGCGAGAAGCGGAAATCGGCTTCCACGCGCTGCTGCTCGAAGTTCAGCCAGATCAGCGGCTTGCCGATCCAGTGCGTGAGCAACGTGCCGACCGCGGCATAGGCCAGCGCGACCCACACCATAAAGCCGGGGATATCAATGCCCAGCAACGTGGCGGGGCCGGACAGGGTCCAGAGGATGGTGATGAAGCTGGCCAGTGTGACGATGTTGGACAGCAGATCGAGCCCGATCGCGAGGGAACTGGTGACGAAGCCGCGAATATCCTCGGAGATGCGCTGATCGGGGTTGTCGGTGCCTTGGTCGGCGCCGGTGCCTGCAGTGAGGCTGATGCGGTAATAAGCGCGGTCTGCCAGCCAGTCATCCAGCAGGTGTTTGGTCATCCATTCGCGCCAGTCGATCTGCAGCCACTGATTGAGGTAGGTGCGATAGACGGCGACCACGATATAGACGATGGCGATGGAGATGAAGCCGGGCAGAAGGCCAGTTTCCTCGGACCGGTTATAGGTCAGCAGGAGGCCGATGAATGAGTCGTAGTCTTTGTTCTGTAGGGAGTTGAAGAACGCGCGGTTCCAGAAACTGAGCACCACGTCCATGCCGACGAGTGCGAGGTTCATCACCACGATGGCCGCCAGGAGGGTCCATGCGGTGGCGCGCTTGTCTGAATTGAAATAGGGCTTCGCAAGGCGCCAGGTGTCGCGGGGCAACGTTAGCAGCGAGGGTATCTTTTCGGCCCGCATCATTCACGACAGCTCATCGAAAGGGGCAGTCTCCGGGTGTGAAGAGGTTTGCGGCACGGCTTGTCGCAGGCGGATAACGCCTTTTACGCCGATTGGATCCACCGGCTTTCCCTTGCGGAGGATTTCGATCTGACCGTCCGCCGCCAGGTGAATGGCGGCGCGGCGGACAGCAGTGAGCTTGCTGCGCCAGTCCGCACCCATTGCCATGGCGACATCGGTCGGTGTGACCGACTTGTCCGGGCCGGCTGCGATGACGTGGCTGAGGATGGCGGCCTCGATGGCGCGTTCGCCCGCCGGCACGGTTTCGCGGGGCACCCGCAGGCGCGGTGGATTTGGCGTGGCTTGGGGGGCGGGTTCTTCGGCGATGACGGGGGGATGATCTTCGTTCACGACACAGCCATTACGCTGCGGGCGAGCGCTTCGCCACTGTCAAAGGCTGCTTCGATCCGCGGGCCCAGGCACCAGTCGCCGCACAGCCCGATGCCTGCGTCCTGGTCCCAGAGAAATGGCGCGCCGAGGGGCGTCTCCACTTTCGCGTAGCGCCAGCGATGTGCCAGGATTTGCGATGGGACGGCTGTGCTGCCAAGCGCGTGGTGGAAGGTTGCAAGCAAGGCGTGCGCGACAATTGCCGCGTCGTTTTCTATATGTGCGCGGGTCCAGTCGGCGCGGGCGTGCAGCACCCAGTTGTCTGACGTTGCGATCTGCTCGTCGGGTCGGCCGCTGTTACGGGCGATCCAGGCGAGCGGGCCATCGGTGGGCCGGATCACGTCGGGGCCTGGACTGCGATCGTCAAAGCTGGCCATGACGGCCCAGCAGGGGGCGAGGACTACATTTGATAGGCGGGCGACGAAGGGGTGCCCGCGGCTTGCCAGCAATGGGGCGGCCTGGGGGGCGGGGATGGCTAGAATGACGGCGTCAAACGGTGCGGTGCGCTCGCCATCGGTGCTGCTGGTGCTGCCGGGGCGGGCTTCGCTTGCCGGCATATGGCGTAGGCTGTTGTCGTCGTGCAGCCAGGACACGTGCCGATCCGTCTGAAAGCTGACGCCCACGCCTGCCAGATCGGCCGCCATGGCGCCGGGCAGGGCGGACATGCCAGGCAGTCCGACCCAGGCGACGCCAGACGAGGCTTTATCGGGGCGGGATGCGGCGGGCCAGGTTGTCATGACTCCGCGCGCCTGCAGCCGTTGCATGAGAACGGCGAATTCGGGGCTTCTCGCGGTGGCGAACTGCGCGCCGTGGTCGAACATGGCACCGCCGGCGCGGCGCGTGGCCACGCGGCCCCCGGGACGCCGCCCTTTCTCGAATACTGTGACCTGGTGGCCGTGCCCGGCCAACAGGGACGCGCAGGCAAGGCCCGCGATGCCGGCGCCGACAATGGCCACCTTCTGGCGTGTAAGGCATTCCGGCGCGGTGGCATCCGGTCGAGTCGGTGCATTGATCATGGGCGGACGCTGGCGCAACGGCCTGCCCTGGGCAAGCGACAACCACAGGCTGCGGGTTAAGTCGTGGCAATCCAGGTGCTGAGTTCAGCTTCGGTGAGCGCGTTGCTGAACAGGCGGCCCTGGCCTGCATCGCATCCGGAACCCGCCAGGAAGGTTCGCTGGCGTTCGGTTTCGATGCCGCAGGCGACAATTTCGAAGCCAAGCGCATGGCCGGCACTGACCAGTGCACGCAGGATCGCCGCATCCTCGCGGTCGTCTGGAAGGTTTTGGATCAGTGAACGGTCCAGCTTCATGGCTGTCAGCGGAAGCCGCTTGAGGGCGCTGAGGCTGGCGAAACCGGTGCCGAAATCATCCAGCGCCACGCCCACGCCGAGGTCGCGGATGGCAGATAGGGTGAGCAGCGTGTCGACGTCGATATCGGCGAGCAGCGCCTCGTCCAGTGCCAGTTCCAGGCGGTCGGGGGCGAGCCCGGTTCGCTCGAAGGCCTGGGCAAGTTGGACGATCAGAGTGCCTTCCACCAGTTGGCGTGACGAGACCCTGACCGAGACCCGCCAGTGTGCTGGCCATCCTGGTGCGGTGGCAGCGGTGGCGCAGGCCTTCTCAAGGCTCCAGCCGCCCAGGCGCACGCCGTGGCCTGCGAGATCGGCGAGTGGCATGAAACTTCTGGCCTGGAGCGACCCAAGTCTTTTATGTGGCCAGAACGGCAACGCTTCGGCGCCCAACATGCGGCCGGTAGCAAGCGAGAGACGGGGCAGAAACATCAGGCCGAACGCGGATGTCTCCACTGCACGGCCTAGTTCGCGCCGCATCTTGCGGCGTTCGGCTGCCTCGGCGCGTGGGTTTGGGGTCAGGCGATACGGACCGTGCCCCGCTGGCGCCTCATGCGGTGAAGCGTTTGTCTGGTTGTGCTGGATTTCGGTGAGGTTCATGGCATAATCTCAATTATGATAACTCTGTCTCATAATAAGTTCTACTTCTGAACCAGAGATTAATAAGGGTCGTTTTTTTAAGATTGTCGGATTTGCGCGGTTCATGCGCCATGTTCGCGGCCGATTAACGAAGTCTTAGGCCGCATGCGTCGTAATGGGGCCATGGCAGCTAAGGATGGGCGGGATGTCTGAAACCCTTATGGATATGGCGTCGCCTGCAATTCGCAAATTCGCGGCGATGGCAGAGGGACACAAGGCTGTACCGTTGTGGACTCGCGCTGCGACGGCTGGGCCGATTGCTTGTTCGAGGCTGCGCGACACTGCGCCCATGTCGCGGCCTGGTTTGGCACCCCATCATGTTTGGCTTGCCGCGACACGGCTGCGCATGGGCCTGATTGCATGGGCCGCACCCGTGCCGGTTGCGCCCGCCGCCGCATGGGATTCTGCGGCCGTGGTCGCTCTGCTGGTATCCGATCCGGCGACGCGCGGGTCGCTCGCCGATGCCGTGACGAAGGCGGCCTGTGCCCTGTTGCTTGCCAGTGCCGGCGAAGTTTCGGCCCGTTTGGACGCTTTGGCGGTTGATCTCGGCGCCGTCGAGGCGTGGCGGGAGGGGATTTTCGACAAGGCAAAGGCGCTGGTCCGGCGTTTGGCGGTTTTGCGTGGGGGCGAGCCTGGGCAGGGCCGTCTCGTCCGCCAATGCGGCCTGTTGCTGATCCCGGCTTTGTCGCGGATGCAGGCGCAGTTGCGGAAGGCCGATTGCTGTGTGGACGACGTGCTGGGCGCATTGGGTGATATGGCTGGCGCACAGGCTCTGTTGCGATCCTGCGGGTCCACAGGCAATTTTCAGGCCGGTTGGGCGACGATGCTGGCGGTGTGGGATGGGTCTGGCGTGCGTGACGATTTGCCTGGTGTGCTTTTACAAACTCACACTTTCCTCGTGGCCGCCAGCATGGGAGATACCGTCCTGAGGCCGTGATCACCGGGAAAGCACGCCGCGTGGGCCAACTGGAAACCGAATTCATGGCCGACTGGCAGTTTTTCGCCCCCTTTGAACATCTTGCCGCAACGTTCCTGGCAAAGACCAGCACGGGCGTTGACGGCGCAAATGACAGACCGAATGACGGGGCGCATGACGGGGCGCATCTGATGCGGGTATGGACCAACGCTTTTGCAATATGCGCCATCGAGGGCGGGGATCGGGAGCTGCTGGCGGCGGCGGTGCTGCTGCATGATTGTGTGGCGGTGGAAAAGAATTCGCCACTGCGGGCCCAGGCCTCCCGAATGGCTGCCAGGCGGTCCGGGGAGATTTTGGTGGCGGCGGGGTGGGATGCCGAGCGGGTTTCGAAGGTGGAGCACGCCGTTGCGGCGCACAGCTTTTCTGCCGGCATCGCCCCTGAAACGCTGGAGGCGCGGATCCTGCAGGATGCCGATCGGCTGGATGCGATCGGGATGATCGGCGTGGCGCGTTGTTTCTACACGGCGGGCCGGATGGGCTCGGCGCTGTATGACACCGCCGATCCTCGGGCGCAGAATCGGGAGCTGAATGACGCCGCTTTCGCACTCGATCATTTTCGCGCCAAGCTGCTGCGGCTGGGTGATGGATTTCAGACACCGACCGGGGCCACGATGGCGCAGGAGCGTAAGCGCCGGATTGCTGAGTTTATGGTGTTGTTCGAGACCGAGATTGGTGCGTTGGATCATAATGCGGTTGGGTTGCTTCGCCCAAACGCATGAACATGTTCGCTAAGGTTAAAGGTTAGAGCGTGATGATTTGATCTACCTGCACTCATCAAGCTCTGGCGTGAAAGCAGGCTGATTGGGTGGTCGATCAGAAACCGCTGCCGGGGACCGCGAGATAGGCGAGTTCGGCCTTGGTGCTCTTGCGCCCGAGGATGGCGTTGCGGTGGGGGAACCTGCCGAACTGGGCGATGACGCTGCGATGCTGATAGGCCGCGGTGACCGCTTCGTGCAGCTGGGGATGCGAGGCCAGGCCGCCGAACAGCCGGGCGGAGCGGTCCTGGTGTTCCATGTCTTCGGAATGCTCGAACGGCAGATACAGGAATACCCGTTGCACCGGCGTGAGTTCGCGATCGGCGAACGCTTTTATGGCGCCGTCGGCGATGGCGCGGGCCTTGGTATCGCCTGCGAACGCGCGTGGAGTGCCGCGGTGGATGTTGCGGCTGAACTGGTCCAACACGATGACCAGCGCCAGCGCGCCTTCGGCGGTGCCGGCCCAACTATCCAGCAGGCCCGTGAGAGCGATGTCCAAGGTTGGGCCGAATTTCGTTTCCATCAGGACATCCATTGTATCCTGGCCGCGAAACCAGCGATCGTTCTGTAGCGCGTGCGGATCGTCGCCGAACCAGAAATCAAGGACGTCACGCGTTGTCACGCCCGCCGTGCCCCCTCGCCCTTGTGTCCCGATATGGACATCTCCAGCAGGCGGACGGAGTGCATGGCGTGGCGCTGGCCGAGGTCGCGGATCTGGTGGCGGCAACTGGTGCCGTCGGCCACGATGATGTCCGAGGGGCTGGCCGCGCGCACGGCCGGAAGCAGGCCGGCCTCGGCCATGGCGCGCGAGGCTGATTGGGTTTCGCTTTGGTAGCCGAAGCTGCCGGCCATGCCGCAGCAGCCCGACGCGATGGGGCGGACTTCGAGGTTGGGGATCTGCTTGAGCACATCCAGCGCGGGCGTGAAGGCGCCGAAGCTTTTCTGGTGGCAGTGGCCGTGGACATGGACCACTGACGCCACCGGGTTGAGTGCCAGCGCGGGCTTTTCTCGCGCGAGGAATTCGCCGAGCAACAGCGCACGGGCGCCGATATCGCGCGATTCCTGGCCGGGGAGGACCGATTCGAGTTCGTCGCGCAAGGTGAAGAGGCAGGATGGTTCCAGCCCAATGATGGGGATATCGCGGGGCATCGCGGCGCGGAGGCGGCGCATTTCGGCTTCTGCGCGGCCGACCTGGCCCGAGGCCAGATAGGTTCGGCCGCAGCAGACTGGCCGGCCCGTGGATGCCGGCATGACGGCGCGATATCCGGCGGATTTCAGCACGACGATGGCCGCGCGCAGGTTTTCCGGCTCGAAATAGCGGTTGAACGTGTCGGCCAAGAGATAGACGTCGCGCAGGCCGGCGGGGGGGCTGGCGATGGCTTCGTGATCGGCGAAAGCGTCGCTGCGAAACGCGGGCAATGGCCGGTCCGCCGAGATGCCGGCGCGTTCGCCAAGGCGGCGCAGCAGTTTTGAGCGGTTGCGCAGATTGGCCAGGCCTGACAGGCGCGAGGCCAGCGGCGCATAGCGCGGCAGCTCGCCGACGAGGCGGTCGCGCAGCGACAGGCCGCGAACCTTGGCACCGGCGGCGAGCACCTCGATCTTCATGCGGGCCATGTCTACCCCGGTGGGGCATTCGCGGCGGCATGCCTTGCAGGAGACGCAGAGTTTCATGCTGTCGGCGAGGATGGGATCGGCCAGGCCCTGGGTGCCGATCTGGCCGGACAGCGCGAGGCGCAGGGTGTTGGCGCGGCCGCGGGTGAGGTGGTCTTCGTCGCGGGTGGCGCGGTAGCTGGGGCACATCACGCCGGAATCAAAGCTGCGGCAGGTGCCGTTGTTGTTGCACATCTCCACGGCGCCGAGCAGGCCGGTGGGGTGGGCGGACCAGTCCAGCACTGGTGTAAAGGGCACGGCCTTGTAGTCGGGGCCGTAGCGG
>JBBROR010000114.1:0-9504 GCA_038229175.1 Acetobacterales bacterium
CGACCTTGGTGTCGACCAGGCGCAGGGCTACCTGATCGCCCGGCCGCTGCTCGCAACCACGGTGCCACTCTGGTATCACGACTGGGTATCGAAGAAACGCCGACCCGCGATCACCCAGTAGCAACAGGCCTAGTGGTTAAGATCTGAGGGAAGAGTCCTCAGATCTTAACCACTAGAGCGTGATGATTTTGGGTAGAATCAAAATCATCACGCTCTAACCTTTGTTTTACCGATCATGTTCATGCGTTTGGTTGAAGCAACCCAAACGCATCATGATCTAGCCTTTGATCTTGTAGGCCAAATTCCCTGACGCTCCGGTAGCAAACGTCAGGTTTGGACCACTAGAGCGTGATGATTTTGGGTAGAATCAAAATCATGACGCTCTAGCCCTTGTTTTATCGAGCATGTTTATGCGTCTGGGTGAAGCAACCCAAACGCATCATGATCTAGATGTTGGCGCTGTAGACGGCCCGATAGAGTGCCACGATCTCATCGGCATCAGGCACGCGCGGGTTGTTGCCGGGGCTGCCCGATGCTAGGGCCTGGGCGGCCATCACAGGCAGCTTTGCCTCCCATTCCACTGCGCCGATGCCATGCTGCCTGGGGCTGGGCACGCCGAGGTCGGCCACCAGCGCGTCCAGACCTTCGGCAAGCCTGCGGCAGGCGGTGTCATCGCGGTCACCCGCCTGCGCAAAGCCGATGCAGCGCGCAGCCCCAGCGTATCGCACCGGCGCTGCCTCCAGCCCGAATCGTGTGATGGCCGGCAGCAGCATGGCGTTCGACAATCCATGTGGCACATGAAAATGCGCGCCGATCGGCCGCGACATGCCGTGCACCAGCGCCACCGAGGAGTTGGTGAAGGCGATGCCGGCCTGGGTGGCGCCCAGCATCATTGCCTCGCGCGCCGCCGCGTTGGCGGGCTCGTGAAAGGCAGTGCGCAGATTGGCACCGATCAGCGCCATGGCCGACATCGCCAACGCGTCGCTGATCGGGTTGGCGCGCACCGAGACATAGGCCTCCAGGGCGTGCGTCAGGCTATCGATGCCGGTATCGGCGGTGATACGGGCCGGCACCGAAAAGGTCAGCTCGTAATCGACGATAGCGGCCAGCGGCAGGCAGCCCATCCCCGCGATCAGCATCTTCTCATCAAGTGCGCTGTCGGTGATGACGGTGAAGCGGGTGGCCTCGCTGCCGGTGCCGGCCGTGGTGGGAATGGCGATCACCGGAAGCGCCGCGCGATCGGCCTGGTGCGGCACTTTCAACGCGCGAATGTTGTGCGTCCCCGGCGCCAGGATCGCCATCGCCTTGGCGGTGTCGATCGGGCTGCCGCCGCCGAAGCCGATAAGGCAGTCATAGTGCCCCTCGGCCAGCACGGCGACGCCAGCATACACAACCGTGTCGGTCGGCTCCGGTATGGTGTCGCTGAACACGTCCGCCGTCATGCCGGCTGCCGCCAACGGCTTGGTGCATCGATCCAGCAGGCCGGAGTGGACCATATACGGATCGGTCACGATCAGGGGCCGCGACAGGCCGAATTTCGCCAACACATCGGCCACCTGGGACACACACCCGCCGCCCACCAGCATGAACCGAGGAGAGACATACTGAAACGTCATCGGCGCGTCCTTAACCCGGTGTTCATTTGCGGGCGTTATGCCTCCGAAGCAGCAATGACGAAAGCCCCGATGCCGTTTGGAAACAAATCAAGCCACGCGGCGCGATCAGGTCTAAAGCTTCGTGCGAGGTCACGCCTTTTGTTTTATAAGCGCAATGAGAAAGTTATTTGATGCAAACGCTTCAAAAGTCCGCCATGGCCGCATTGCTCTCTCTGCTCGTCACAGCATCCGCTCAAGCGGGGGGATATCAGGTGACCGTGCTTGGGGATGCCGCCAACTTCGTCGGCTGCCTCGCCATAAATGAGACGACCGGCCTGGGTTTCCTTGCCGTCGGCGACACCGTGGCGCTGCTGGGCAACGCAAAGTCCCTGAAGCTCAGCAAAGGTGACGCTGTGTCCGGCACGTGGTCGGTCGATGGCGGGGAGGCCACCAGGTTTTCAAGCAAGGCCGATTCGGCAAACACGGTCACGATCGACGTTCCCAACGACGCCGGCGCTGTCGCCGCACTCACAGCCGGCAACGCGTTGACGATCCGTGCGGGAAGCAGCACGGCGAAGTTTGATCTCGACGGGTCTGGCGAGGCCTTCGCCGCTCTCATCTCCTGCATGACGACGAAGACCGCACCCTGATCGTCTGGAGCAGCGTCCGACCGAAGTGAGCCGCTCTGTGGCTCATTCGGACGGGCGCAAACTGCTCTGGCATTCATGTTTTCTGGTGGTTATGATCTGAGGGTAGAGTCCTCAGATCTTAACCACTAGCCTTTGATCTGGTGGGCCAAATTCCCTTACGCTTCGGTAGCAAGCGTCAGGTTTGGACCACTAGAGCGTGATGATTTTGGGTAGAGTCAAAATCATCACGCTCTAACCTTTGTTTTACCGATCATGTTCATGCGTTCGGGTGAAGCAACCTAAACGCATCATGATCTAGAGCACGGTGTCGTCCAAGCGCGACCGTGCAAACCAGGTCAGCCCGCTTCCGCCGTCACCCGTCCCCGGCGTTCGGCATATAAAGCGAGGCGACGTGATGCCGCGTCACTCGGCGGATGCACGCCCTCCGCCGCCGAATATGCCGGCAGGGTCTCAATGTGATGACAGGCCGCCTGGTGCCCTGGCGCCATCTCGCGCAGGGCCGGGCTTTGCTGGCGGCACAGCTCGGTTGCGAAGGCACAGCGCGTGTGGAAGTAGCAGCCGGTCGGCGGGTTCAGCGGGCTTGGCATATCACCGCCCGGAATGGTGCGCGCCACGCTGCGATGCGGATCGGGCCGCGGAATGGCGGCCAGCAAGGTGCGGGTGTAAGGGTGCATGGGGGCGGCGAACAACGCGTCTTTCGGTGCCACCTCCACGATACGACCGAGATACATCACGGCCACGCGGTCGGCCATGTGCTTCACCACGGCCAGGTCATGCGCAATAAACAGGTAGGACAGCCCAAGCCGCGCCTGAAGGTCCTTCAGCAGGTTCACCACCTGCGCCTGGATCGACACGTCGAGTGCCGACACGGGCTCGTCGCACACCACCAGCGACGGTTCGACCGCGAGAGCCCGGGCGATGCCGATGCGCTGGCGCTGGCCACCGGAGAATTCGTGGGGGAAGCGGGTGGCGTGATAGGCCGCGAGCCCCACCAGCCGCAGCAACTGGTTCACCCGTGCACGCCGCGCCATGGCGTCGCCGATCTCGTGCACGATCAGCGGCTCTTCGAGGATGTCGCCCACCGTCATGCGCGGGTTCAGCGAGGCGAACGGGTCCTGAAAAACGATCTGCATCCGACGCCGCAGTTTGCGCAGCGGCGCACCATCCATGTCGGTGATGTCCACGCCTTCGAAACGCACAACGCCGGCGGAGGGCTCGATCAGCCGCAGCACCAACCGTGCGGTGGTGGACTTGCCGCAGCCGCTCTCTCCCACAAGCGCCAGGGTTTCGCCGCGAAAGAGCTGGAAGGACACGCCGTCAACGGCCTTGACGGTGCCGACGGTCTTGGAAAGCACCAGCCCCTTGCGCACCGGATAGTGCTTGGCGAGGTTCTCGACCTCCAGCAGCGGGCCAGCGCTCGTTTTCGACCGGCTCATGCCTGCAACTCCATCATCGCTTCCACGGGGGCGTGAATGCAGGCGACCTCGTGGTCGGTGCCGAGCGGGCGCAGCGCCACCTCGCCACTGGTGCAGCCACCGGTGGCGAACACGCAGCGCGGGTGAAAGTGGCAGCCGCTGGGCAGCGCGAAGGGCGGTGGCACAGCGCCCTCGATGGCCAGCAAACGGTCGTGGGTCTCTTCCAGCTTGGGAATGCTGCCCAGCAATCCCAGCGTGTAGGGGTGCTGCGGGTCGTCGAAGATCTCGGTGCCCGAAGCGCGCTCCACCACGCGGCCGGCATACATCACCGCCACGGTGTCGGCCATCTCAGCAACCACGCCGAGGTCATGGGTGATCAGGATGATCGCCATGCCGGATTCTGCCTGCAGATCACGCAACAGATCGAGAATCTGCGCCTGCACGGTCACATCCAGCGCCGTGGTCGGCTCGTCGGCGATCAACAGGTCGGGCCCACATGCCAACGCCATGGCGATCATCACGCGCTGGCGCATGCCGCCGGACATCTGGTGCGGATACTCGTCGAGCCGGCGAGAGGCGGCAGGAATGCGCACCCGGTCCAGCGCCGCGATGGCGCGCCCACGAAGCGCGTCTTTCGACGCGACGCGGTCATGTGCGCGGATCGCCTCCATGATCTGGTCGCCCACGGTGAACACCGGATTCAGGCTGGTCATCGGCTCTTGGAAGATCATGCCGATCCGCTTGCCGCGAATGGCGCGCATGGCCTCCGGCGACAGCGCCAGCAGATCCTGGCCATCGAACATCACGCGCCCATCGGCGATCTTGCCAGGCTGCGGCACCAGCCGCATCACCGACAGCGACAGCATGGACTTGCCGCAACCACTTTCGCCGACGATGCCGAGCGTCTTGCCCGCCGCGACCGACAGCGAAACGCCATCCACCGCTGCGATCGGCCCCATCGGGGTGCGAAAGGTGGTGCGCAGGCCCTCGATACGCAAAAGCTCGGGAGGCGAAACGTCGGTCATGCTGTCCTTGTGAGCAAAATTCAGAATCCACCGGTCTGGCGGTCAAGCGTCGGCGTCAAGCATAACTGGTGCCAGCGCGCGACCATAAGCGAAGCCAGGATCAGCCGCGATAGTCCGGGCGATCGTTTTCAACCAAACGCAGTGCCGAACCCCAGGACCAGTCGTAATGCGCAAGCGACTCCTCACCGGGTCGGTTGAACTGCTCGGCCGTGTGGAGGCGAACCGATTCCGGCGGCAGGATGAGCTCAGCGCCACCCGCCATCGCTGCAACCTGCGCCTGGCAGGCGCGTTCGAGGTAATAGATGTTGTTGAACGCCTCAGGAATGGTTCGGCCAGCCACCAGCAGGCCGTGATTGGCCAGGATCATGGCGCGGTGCTGGCCAAGATCCGCCACGAGGCGGTCACGCTCGTCATGGTCCAGCGCGATGCCCTCGTAGCCATGATAAGCGAGGTGGCCATAGAATTTCAGCGCGTGCTGGCTGATCGGCAGCAACCCCTGCTTTTGCGCGGACACCGCTATCCCCGCTGCGGTATGGGTGTGGAGCACGCATATCAGGTCTTCACGCGCCATGTGGATGGCGGAGTGGATCGTGAAGCCGGCGGCATTGACGCGGCTGCTGCTGGTGCCGTTCGTCTCGATGATGTTGCCATCCAGGTCGATTTTCACGAGGTCGCTGGCCCGCATCTCGTGAAACATCACGCCATACTGGTTGATGAGAAAATGATGCTCCGGCCCCGGCAGACGCGCGCTGATATGGGTGTAGATGAAATCGGTCATCTTGAAATGCGCGACAAGCCGGTAGAGCGCGGCCAGATCGCAACGAATGGCCCACTCTTCGGCTGAAATGCCGGCAGGAGCGTTGGTTTGAACGGCAACGTTCATGGTTGTCTCCCGAAATAATGAAGCTTCAATGTTCGGCCGGGTGTATCCAGGCGTCAAGCGGAGCTGATCCGTTCATGGAATCCAGCGATGCCCGCAAAGATCGATCCGCCGATAAACACTCCGGTTGCAAAGCCAAGTCTGGCGAAGGCGCTTGGGCCCGGATTGATCACCGGTGCGGCGGACGACGACCCCAGCGGCATCGCCACCTATAGCCAGGCGGGCGCGCAGTTCGGGCTCGGGCTGTCCTGGGTGATGCTGTTCAGCTACCCGCTGATGGCGGCCACCCAGGTGATCAGTGCACGCATCGGTGCCGTCACCGGCCAAGGCATCGCCCGCAATCTGCGCGTTCACTATTCCCCATGGCTGCTGCGCGGCGCGGTGCTTTTGCTGCTGGTGGCCAATATCACCAATCTGGGTGCCGATCTCGGCGCCATGGCGGCAGCCCTGCAACTGCTGATCGGTGGCCCCATCATGGCCTACACGATCGGCTTCGCGCTGCTGTGCATCGTGGCAGAGATCTTCATCAGCTACGCCCGCTACGCGTCGATCCTTAAATATCTGACATTCTCGCTGTTTGCCTATGTCGGCGTGGTGTTCGCCGTGCACGTCTCCTGGGGGAACGTGCTGAAAAGCCTGCTGATCCCGGAATTCACCTTCGATGGGCCGCATGCCCAGATGATGGTCGGCCTCCTCGGCACCACGATCAGCCCCTATCTGTTCTTCTGGCAGGCCGCCCAGGAGGTGGAGGAACAACGCGAGCGCAAGATTGTCCGCCTCAAGGACAACGATTCGGCTGCGGTCGAACTCTATCAGATCGACATCGATACCTGGGTGGGCATGGGCTATTCCAACCTGATCGCGCTGTTCATCATCATCGCCACCGCCGCTACCCTGCATGCCGCCGGCCAAACCGAGATCCAGACCGCGGGGCAGGCAGCCGAGGCGCTGCGCCCCATCGCCGGGGCCCTGACGTTCTGGCTGTTCGCGGCCGGCATTATCGGCACCGGCCTGCTTGCCGTGCCCGTACTGGCCGGCTCGGCCGCCTATGCGTTGAGCGAGACGATGGGCTGGACCGAGGGGCTGAACGAAAAGCCCAACCGGGCGCGCGGCTTCTACGCCACCATCGCGGTGGCAACCCTGGCCGGGCTCGCCCTGAACTTCACCGGAATAGACCCGATCAAGGCGCTTTATTGGAGCGCGGTGCTGAACGGCATGCTGGCGGCGCCGCTGATGGTGCTGATGCTGATGATCGCCACCAACCGCAAGATCATGGGCAAGCTCAGCCTCCCGGGTTGGCTGCAGGCGTTGGGCTGGCTCGCCACCAGCGTCATGGCCGCCGCCACGATTGCGTTTTTCGTCCTGTAGCCCTTCGATCGCAGACTCAGTAGCCCTTGACCGGATCATACAGCCCCGGCAGCGCCTCACCGCGCTCGAATGCCGCGATCAGCTCTGCCACATGGCGCGCGCGCACCCGCCGCGAGCCGAACGATGCCACATGCGGCGTCAGCAGCACCTTCGGATGCGACCACAACGCGCTGTCCTTCGGCAACGGCTCGGGATCGAACACATCCAGAATGGCGCCGCCAAGCCGGCCCGTATCCAACGCTTCGATGAGATCCTGCGTCACCACATGCCCGCCACGCCCGGCATTGACGAGAAAGGCGCCCGGCGGCAGCTGCGCGATCGTCTCCGCGCAAATGACGCCCGTGGTCGATGGCGTCAACGGCAGCAGGCACACCAGGATATCGCTGCGCGCCAGGAACGCCCCGAACGCCTCCGGCCCTGCGAAGCTTTCGACACCCTCGATCCGCTTGGGCGAATTGGACCATCCCGCCACCTGAAAGCCGAGCGCCACCAGAACCTCGGCCGAGCGGGCGCCCATCGCACCCAGGCCCATCACGCCCACGCGGGTTTCAGAAGCGGTCTCGCCGGTCAACGCGCTGTCGAAGCCGCGTGCGGCGTTGTTGATCAGAATCTCCTGCAGCCGCCGCATCAGCGACAGCACCCCCCAGGCGACGTATTCCGCCATGCGCTGGGACTGGTCCGCCGTGATCAGCCGCACCAAGGGCAATTGCGTCGGCAGAAGCGGGTCGCGCAGGATGTGATCCACCCCGGCAGCGGCACTGCAGATCAGCCGCAGATTGGGAAACTGCGCGATCCGCCCCGGCTCGGGGTCCCACACCATCACGTAGCGGACATCTGATTCCACCACCTCCGGGTCGGTCCAAATACGGACCTCCAGATCGGGCGCGAATTCAGTGAAGGCGGCCTGCCATTCGGCAAAGGCGGCCGCACCGCCAGATCGGACGAGAAGGGTCATGAAACGAGTGTACGCGGATGCTGCACCGCGGCAAGAGTGCGGCTTGCAAAACGCCATGTCAGCAAAACGGCGGCAACCGTAAGCCCGGCGACCAGGCCCAGCCACATGCCCCGCGCCTCCAGCCCAGCCCAAAAGGCGAGCATCATGCCAACCGGCATGCCCACGCCCCAATACGCCACCAGCGTGATCACCGCAGGAACGCGCGTGTCGTGCAGCCCGCGCAACGCCCCGTTGGCCGCAACCTGGATCCCGTCCGAAAGCTGGAACATGGCAGCGAAGGCCAGCAGCGACACGGTGCCGGCCTGCACCGCCGGATCGGACGAATACAGCATCGCGATGCTCATCGGCAGCAGCAGCAGCACCACACAGCTGAAGGTCTGGGTCATTGCCACCAGCATGATGCCAAGCCACCCCGCCAGCCTGGCACGGGCGAGATCCCCTGCACCGGCCGCATTGCCAACCCGCACGGTGATGGCGCCTGCCAAGCCCAGCGGCACCATGAACGACAACGCCGCCACGTTCAGCGCAATCTGGTGGGACGCCACCGCCACCGCCCCAAACCGCGCAATGGCGAAGGCCGCAGCACTGAACAGACTGGTTTCCAACACCACACTGGCCGCCATCGGAATGCCGAGCCGCAGCAGCGATGCGATTTCAGCCGCGTCCGGCCCCATCCGCCCACGCTCCCACCCGATGCCGCGATAGGCCCCGGCCCGCGCGACATAGAGCAGAAACAAGGCCGCCTCGATCCAGAGCACGATCGACGTGGCAAGCCCGCTGCCCCGCGCGCCCTGCCCCGCGAAGCCGAACGCGCCATACATCAGCGCATAGCCGAGCGGCAGCAGCAGCACCACACTCAGCAATCCAAACCACATCGCGGGCTTGGTGCGCGACAGCCCGTCCGACAGGCCGCGACATGCCATGAACAGGCCGAGCGCCGGGCCGGCCGGTGCCAGCGCGTGCAGAAACTGCACGACGCCCTCCTGCAATCCTGGCTCCAGGTGCAACAGCCCCGCCAAGGGGCGCGCCAGGAGCAAAATAGCCAACGTGATCAGCAGGCCGGTGCCTCCAGCCACATACATCGCCTGGCGGAACACCACGCCAACCCGCTCGCGCTGCCCGGCTCCAATCAGATGCGACACCTTCGCCGGCACCGTGAACATCAGCCCCTGCAGCAGCATCATCGGCACCATCCAGACCGAGCTGCCGATCGCCACCGCGCCCAGCACCTCCGGCCCCAGATGCCCGGCGAGCAGGGTATCTACAATATTGGTGCCGAACAGCATCACCTGCCCGGCCACCAGCGGCCGCGCCAGCCGCAGCATGATGCGGAGTTCGGTTTTCATATCAGGAGACATTGGAGCACTCGACCCTCAGGGCCGGCGCTTATGCGCATGCAGGCCAACATGGCGCAACCTTTCGGGCATGATTTTGCCGGGTCGCAAAACGCCGGCAAACCGTTGCAAACTCACCGAGCGGCCAACACCGCCTCTCAGCGAAGGACATACGAATGATCTACGAACTGCGCGTCTACACCACCATGCCAGGCCGCCTGCCGCACCTGCTCGCCCGCTTTCGCGAGCAGACACTGCGCATCTGGGAGAAGCATTCCATCC
>JBBROR010000115.1:0-9474 GCA_038229175.1 Acetobacterales bacterium
CAACACCGGGCAGAACAACTCCGCCCTGCGCCACGTGTTCGACACGCTGTGCAACGAAATGGGGCTGGAGGAGGTAGAGCCCTGCCTTGCGGAATCCTGGAAGATGCTGGATCCGACAACCTGGCAGTTCAACCTGCGAAAAGGTGTTACCTTCACCGACGGCACGCCGTTCACCGCCGACGACGTGATCTTCACCTTCGAGCGCGTGCCCACCGTGCCCAATTCACCCGGCCTTTACACCCCCTTCGTCAAGCCCGTGGTAAAGATGGAGGCGAAAGACCCGCACACCCTCATCCTCACCACATCCGCCCCCTTCCCAACGCTTCCGCGTGAGGTGTCCTGGGTGCAGATCCTCAGCCGCAAGATCCACACCGGTGCCGCCACCGATGATTTCAACAGCCTCAAGGTCGCCATCGGCACCGGCCCCTACAAGATCATCAAATACGTGCCGGGCGACGAGGTGCAGCTCGTGCGCAACGATGCCTACTGGGGCAACAAGCAGCCTTGGGAGACCGTGCAGCTCAAGGCCGTCGCCAACGACAGCACCCGGCTTGGCGCGTTGCTGGCGGGTGATCTTGATCTGATGTTCCGCGTCGGCACGCCCGATTTGCCGCGGGTGCAGAACGATCCGAAGGTGGAGCTGACGCTTTCTCCCTCGTTGGAGGTCGTCTATCTGTTTCCGGATTCCACCCGCGAAATCTCCACCAACATGACGGACAAGGCGGGCAAGCCGCTTGAGAAGAACCCTCTGCGCGATGTTCGGGTGCGCCGCGCGCTGTCGATGTCCATCGACCGGCAGGCGATCGTGGATCGCGTGATGCAAAAGGCCGGCGCCGTGGCCAACCAGATGGCGGTGCAGACGATGGAGGGGTTCAACAAATCGCTGCCGCCCATCCCGTATGACCCCGCGGCTGCGCGCAAGCTGCTGGCCGAAGCCGGCTACCCGGATGGCTGGAAGATGAAGATCAATGGCCCCATCGGCTTCATCGCCAACGACGACAAGATATTGCAGGCCGTGGGCAGCTTCTTCTCCCGCGTGGGCGTGGAGACGGAGGTGGAGAGCGTCTCGCCGGCGGTCTATTTCAGCAAGGCCACCGCGCGCGAATACGGTGTCTTCATGACCAGCTATACCGGCCCCGTCGCCATCGGCGATCTGAAGGCGCTGATCGTGACGAAAGACCCCAAGACCGGGGACGGGCCGTTCAACCGCCATCTTTATTCCAACAAGAAGCTCGACGATCTCGTCTACCAGGCGCAGGCCACGCTCGATCCGGTCGAGCGCATTCGCCTCACCGGCGAGGCGATGAAGGTTGGCATGGACGATGTGGCGGTGATTCCGCTGGTGCAGACCATGGGGTCGGTCGCCACCCGCAAGGGCGTGGTGAAGTATAACTCGGTGCCCATCGGTTGGGGCTGGGCGATGCTGGCGGAACCGCTGTCCTGATCCTTTATATCGCGCGCCGCCTGGCGCAGAGTTCGCTGCTGCTGCTGGCCATGAGCCTGATTGTGTTCGTATCGGTCTATGCGATCGGCGATCCGGTGGAGATCCTGGTCAGCCCGCAGGCGACGATCAAGGAGATCGAGCAAACGCGCGTGGCGTTGGGGCTGGACCAGCCGCTGTGGCGGCAATATCTGCTGTTCCTGGGCAATGCGCTGCAAGGCGATCTTGGGCGGAGCTTCATCTTTCGCCAGCCGGCGCTGTCGCTGGTGTTCTCCAGGCTTGGCGCCACGTTGGAGCTGGCGGTGAGTGCGCTGGTGCTGTCGACCGCGCTTGGCATCTCGATCGGGTTGGTGGCGGCCTTGCGGGCGGGTGACTGGGTGGGGCGCGCCATCATGGCGGGCTCCATCGCGGGGCTTTCGCTGCCGACCTTCTGGGTGGGGACCCTGTTGGTGATGTTCTTCGGCATCTGGCTCGGCTGGCTGCCGGCGATCGGGCGTGGGCAAGTCGCGACCTTCCTCGGCGTGACGTCGAGCCTTTTCACGCGCGATGGGCTGGCGCATGTGATCCTGCCGGCCAGTACCCTCGCACTTGGCAACACGGCTTTGATCATCCGTCTTACCCGCTCCGGCGCGGTGGAGGCGTTGCAATCGGATTATGTGCGGTTTGCCCGCGCCAAAGGGCTCTCGCCCACGCGCATCGTGGGGGTGCATGTGCTGAAATCGGTGCTGATCCCGCTCACCACCATCGTGGGGCTGGAATTCGGCGGGCTGGTGGCGTTCTCGGTGGTGACGGAGACGATCTATGCCTGGCCGGGCATGGGCAAGCTGATCGTGGACAGCATCGGCGTGCTCGATCGCCCCGTGATCGTTGCATATTTGATGATGGTGGCGCTGCTGTTCGTGGTGATCAACCTGGTGGTCGACCTTTTGTATCGCGCGCTCGATCCGCGGGTGGGGCCTGGCACATGAGCGAGCCCTCGCCCGCACGGCTGGCACTTTCGGCCTTCGCGCGGTCCGGCACCGGCATGGCGGGGGCGGCTGTTCTGGCCGCGTTGATCGTGCTTGCGGCGATCGGGCACGGCATTTCGCCGCAAAACCCATATGACCTGAAATCGCTCGATATCATGGACGCGCAGTTGCCGCCCGGCAGCGCGTCCATGGACGGGATGCGCTTCCTGCTGGGCACCGACACACTGGGGCGCGACCTGTTCAGCGCCATCCTCTACGGGCTGCGCACGTCGCTGCTGGTGGGGGTTATGAGCACGGCCGCGGCAGTGGCCATCGGCACCACACTGGGGCTGATCGCGGGCTGGGCCGGCGGCTTCGTGGAAGGACTGATCATGCGCATCGTGGATCTGCAGCTTTCGCTGCCGGCGATCCTGGTGGCGCTGGTGCTGATCAGCCTCACCGGTCCTGGCGCCGGCAACGTGATCGTGGCGCTCATTCTGGTGCAATGGGCGGTCTATGCGCGCACGGTGCGCTCGGTGGTATTGGTGGAAAGGCAACGCGATTATGTGGTGGCGGCCACGGGCCTTGGGCTGCCGCGAAGACGCGTGCTGTTTCGCCATGTGCTGCCGAACTGCCTGCCGCCGCTCATCGTGCTGGCAACGGTGGCCATCGCCAACGCCATCACTTTGGAGGCCACGCTGTCTTTCCTGGGTATCGGCCTGCCGGTGACCCAGCCATCCCTGGGGCTGCTGATCGCCAACGGCTTTGCGTATCTGATGAGCGGTGCCTACTGGATCTCGATCTTTCCGGGTGTGGTGTTGTTCGCGGTGGTGATGTCGATCAACCTCGTGGGCGACACTTTGCGCGATGTACTCAATCCACGCCTGCAGAGGTAGCCCAACCCTGCAGTGTTGATCAGCGCCATCTTGTCGTCGCTTGCCGAAATCAGGAGCAGCGTCTGGCCGCACTGGGCGGTGTGAGCGCCAGACTGGCCACGGCCTGCGGCCTGGGTTGTGCCACCGGTGCCTTGAGGCCGGGCATCGGCGGTGCACCCCCGCTCAGGCTCATCCTTTTGTGACACTCGGTTAGAATACACTTTGTTACGACATCACAGTCATGGCATGGTTCTGGCATGCACCACACGCAAGTGTGCTGTGAACAGGGCGCGGGGAAGGCACGGGCTTTCCCACCTGCGTCCAGCCTTCTGAAGGACAGACCGATGGACGCTGGTGAAATTCGCGGAATGATCAAGCGCGTAAAAAACGGCCGCCTGTCGCGGCGTGGCTTCGTGCGGCGCATGGTGGCCGTGGGCCTTACGGCCCCGCTCGCCACGCAGCTGCTCAGCTATGGTGGCGTGGCGATGGCGCAGACTAAACCTGCCTATAAACCAACCAAAGCCGGCGGCGGCGGCACGCTGAAGCTGCTCTGGTGGCAGGGCCCCACGCTTCTCAACCCGCATTTCGCCACCGGCACCAAGGACCAGGACGGATCGCGCCTGTTCTACGAGCCGCTGGCCGCCTGGAATTCCACCGGCGACCTGGTGCCCATCCTGGCGGTCGAATTGCCCACCACTGAAAACGGCGGCCTGCCGGCCGACGGAAAATCCGTCATCTGGAAGCTGAAGCAGAACGTCAAATGGCATGACGGCATGCCTTTCACCGCCGATGACGTTGTCTTCAACTGGGAATACGCGAAAGATCCGGCCACGGCCGCCGTTACCGCCGGCAGCTACAACAGCGTCACCGTTGAAAAGATCGACACGCACACCGTCCGCGTCGTTTTCAAGCAGCCCTCGCCGTTCTGGGCCGAAGCCTTCGTGTCCGCCACCGGCATGATCATCCCAAAACACCTCTTTGCCGCGTTCTCGGGCGACAAATCACGGGATGCGCCAACCAATTTGAAACCGGTCGGCACCGGGCCTTATCTGTTCAAGGAATTCCGCCCCGGCGACCTCGTGACCGGCGTCATCAACCCGAACTACCACGTGGCCCACCGCCCCTATTTCGACGCCATCGAAATGAAGGGCGGCGGAGACGCGGTCTCTGCCGCGCGCGCCGTGCTGCAAACCGGCGAATACGATTTCGCCTGGAACCTTCAGGTGGAAGACGAAGTCCTGCTCCGCCTCGAAGCCGCCGGCAAAGGTGCGGTGCGCGTCACCGAAGGTGGCAACGTCGAGCATATCCAGATCAACTTCACCGATCCCAACACCGAGGTCGACGGCGAAAAGTCCAGCATCAAGACCAAGCACCCCTCGCTGTCCGACCCGGCCGTGCGTAGGGCGTTCTCGCTGCTGATCGATAAGGATTCGGTGCACAGGTTCATCTACGGCCGCGGCGGCAACGCCACGGCGAACTTCATCTTCAACCCCGCGCGCTTCGCCTCCAAAGCCACCAAATACGCATTCAATGTGGAAGAAGCGAACGCTATCCTCGAAAAGGCCGGCTGGAAGATGGGCGCCGACGGCATTCGCGCCAAAGACGGCAAGCAGCTCAAATACCTTTATCAAACCTCGATCAACCAGCCCCGCCAGAAAACCCAGGCCATCATCAAGCAGGCCGCCAAGAAGGCCGGCATCGAGATCGAGATCAAGGCCGTTACCGCTTCGGTGTTCTTCTCGTCAGACGTTGCCAACCCCGACACCTACCCGCATTTTTACACTGACCTGCAAATGTACACCACCGGGCCAACCCAGCCCGACCCATCGGTGTTCCTGCAGCTGTTCCTGTCCACCGAGGCGGCACAAAAGGCCAACAAATGGCAGGGCCGCAACATCACCCGCTGGCAGAACGCCGAATGGGACAAACTCTACGCCCGCCAACTCGGTGAACTCGACCCCATCACGCGCGCCGCCATGATCATCAAGCTGAACGAGATGGTCATCGAGGACGTGGTGGTGATCCCGGTCGTCACCCGCCCCAGCGTGGCCGCCGTGACCAAGAATCTCACCTGCGAGCTGTCCGGCTTTGACAGCTACATCTGGGACCTCGCCAACTGGTTCAAGGAGGCCTGATCGGAAGGAAGGCCGGCAATGTCCGCTGCATATCTGCTGCGCCGGCTGCTGCTGGCCATCCCCAGCCTGCTCGGCATCAGCCTTGTGCTGTTCACAATCCTGGCGCTGGCCCCCGGCGATCCGTTCGGGGAGCTGGCGACCAACCCGAACGTGCCGCCGGAGGTGCGCATGGCGTTGCGCGCCAAGTTCGGCCTCGATGACCCCGTATGGCAGCGCTACGTGCACTGGCTTGCGGCGATGCTGCAGGGCGACTGGGGTTTTTCGTTCGTCAGCCGGATGAACGTGGACACGCTGATTTTGCAGCGCATTCCCGCCACCATCGCCGTGATCGGATCGGCACAGGTCCTTGCCATCCTGATCGCGGTGCCGGTGGGTGTGCTGGCCGCCACCCGGCCTTATTCCCTGTTCGACCAAGTGGCCAACACCCTGGCCTTCGTGGGCTTCTCGCTGCCCACCTTCTTCACGGGCCTGCTGCTCATCCTGCTGTTCTCGGTGCAGCTGGACTGGCTGCCCTTCGTTTATCGCACCGACCTGAAATCCACCGGGCTGGCCTGGTGGGGCGACCAGATTCGCCAATCCGCCATGCCCGTCATGGTGCTTGGCCTGTTCCAGGGCGCCTCGCTGGTCCGCTACGTCCGCTCATCGGTGCTTGATGTCATCAGGCTCGACTACGTCACCACCGCGCGCTCCAAAGGTATCGGCGAGCGCCGGGTCATCATCGGCCACGTGGTGCGCAACGCCATGATCCCCGTTGTCACCCTGGTGGCGCTGCAGCTGCCCGTGGTGTTCAGCGGTGCCATCGTCACCGAGCAGATCTTTCGCGTTCCCGGCATCGGCTCCCTGCTGATCGCCTCCATCCTGGCCAACGACACGCCGGTGGTGATGGCGGTGTCGTTCGTCTTTGCCGCCCTCGTCATCCTCTTCAACCTGATCGCGGATATCATCTATGGCTGGCTCGACCCTCGCATCGCCTACCGCTGAGCCGGCCACGATGTTGGTGGCAGCCACGCGCATGGCGCCGCCTTTGTCGCCCGCCCGCGAAGCCTGGCGCCGCTTTCGCAAGCATCGCATGGCCGTGGTCAGCCTGTTTATCCTGACGTTGCTGATCGCAGCCATAGGCCTCGGCCCGTTCGTGTGGAAGCTGCCGATCAACGAGATCGATTTCAGCGCACAGCTGAAGGCGCCAAGCTGGGCGCACCCGTTCGGCACCGACGACCTTGGACAGGACCTTCTGGCCCGGCTCATCTACGGCGGCCGCATCTCACTGGCCGTCGGCCTGTCCGCCATGGCAGTGGCCGTCAGCGTCGGCGTCACCATTGGCGCCGTCTCCGGCATGGCCCGCGGCGGGGTGGACACGGTGCTGATGTGGCTGACCGACCTGTTCCTGTCGCTGCCGCAACTCCCTCTCCTGCTCCTTGTCATCTACCTTTTCCGGGACGGCCTGAAAGCCGCGTTCGGTGCGGAAGGCGGCGTGTTCGTGCTCATCGTGGTGGTGATCGGCGGCCTGCGCTGGATGCCGGTCGCCCGCCTGGTGCGCGCGCAGTTTCTTTCGCTTCGCGAAAAGGAATTCGTCGAAGCCGCCCGCGCGCTGGGCGCCTCGCGCATGCGCCTTATTGTCAAGCACATCCTGCCCAACGCGCTCGGCCCGGTGATCGTGGCCGGCACCATCGATGTCGCCGCCGCCATCATCGCCGAGTCGACACTGTCCTTTCTGGGCCTGGGCTTCCCCCCAGACATCCCCACCTGGGGCCGCGTCCTGTTCGATGCCAAGGACTACCTGGACATCGCCCCCTATTGGGCCCTGTTCCCGGGGGCCGCCATCTTCCTTGCCGTCCTGTCCATCAACTTCGTGGGCGACGGCCTGCGCGACGCGCTCGATCCAAGGCGCGTCCTATGATCATCGCCCCGGACCTGGAACGCCCGACGAGGGAAGAAATCGGCGAAACGCTGCTGGAGATCCGCGACCTCAAAACCTGGTTCCGCACCGATGACGGCATGGTCCGCGCCGTCGACGGCGTCAGCCTTTCCGTCGCCCGCGGCGAAACCTTGGCCGTGGTCGGCGAAAGCGGCTGTGGCAAAACCGTCACCGCCCGCAGCATCCTCAAGCTTATCGACATGCCACCCGGCCGCTTCGAATCGGGCCAGATCCTCTGGCGCGGCCGGGACCTCATTCCGCTGCCGGCCAGCGAAATGGACCAAGTCCGTGCCCGAGAGATCGCCATGGTCTTCCAGGAGCCGATGACCTCGCTGAACCCGGTCTACACTGTCGGCGAACAGATCGCTGAATCGCTCCGCACCCACGAAAAACTTTCCCGCAAGGCCGCACGCGAAGGCGCCGTCGAGATGCTGCGCCTCGTCCAGATCGGCAACGCCGAACGCCGCATCAACGACTTCCCCCACCAGTTCTCCGGCGGCCAACGCCAACGCGTGATGATCGCCCTGGCACTCGCCTGCAAACCGCAACTGCTGATCGCCGACGAGCCCACCACGGCGCTCGACGTCACCATCCAGGCGCAGATCCTCGACCTCATGGACACGATGAAGCAGCGCTTCGGCATGGCCATCCTGCTCATCACCCACGCCATGGGTGTCGTTGCCGAAAACGCGCAGCGCGTGGCCGTGATGTATGCCGGCCGCGTGGTGGAGGAAGCGCCGGTCGAAGAACTTTTCGCCAATCCCCGCCACCCCTACACCCAAGGCCTCATCCGCTCGATCCCGCGCGTCGACTCGTCCCACGAGAAAGGTCGACGCGCGCGCCTCGAACAGATCCCAGGGTCCGTGCCCAGTCTGCTGAACCCGCCGGCAGGTTGCCGTTTCGCCGCCCGCTGCCCCCGCGTCATCGATGCCTGCCTGTCCACGGATCCGATGCTGCGAAGCGTTGCCCCCAACCACAAGGCGGCCTGCATCCTGTGACCGAGACCGCGCCGATCCTCCACGCCCCTCTCTTGCGCGTCAAAGACCTGCAGAAACACTACGGCATGAAAGGCGGCCTGCTGGGCCGCGATACGTATAAAGTCCGGGCCGTCGACGGCGTCAGCCTCGATATCCTGCCCGGCGAAACCTTGGGCCTCGTCGGCGAATCCGGATGCGGCAAATCCACCACCGGCCGCTGCATGATGCGCCTGATCGAGCCCAGCGCCGGCGAAATCTGGTTCCAGGGCCGCGACGTGACAACGCTGGAAGGCGACGCGCTGCGCAGCCTGCGCCGCGACATGCAGATCATCTTCCAGGACCCCTTCGCCTCGCTGAACCCCCGCCACACCGTGCGCGACATCATCGGCGAGGCGCTGGTGATCCACAAACTCGCCGGCAGCCGCGCCGGCCGGGAGGACCGCGTTGTCGAACTGCTGGAAGTCGTGGGGCTGAGGCCCGACCACCGCACCCGCTACCCCCACGAATTCTCCGGCGGTCAACGCCAACGCATCGGCATTGCCCGGGCGCTTGCCGTCGAGCCGAAGCTGATCGTCTGCGACGAACCCGTCTCGGCCTTGGACGTTTCCATCCAGGCCCAGGTCATCAACCTGCTAGAAGACCTGCAGGAACGCTTCAACCTCACTTATCTATTCATTGCCCACGACCTCTCGGTGGTTGAGCACATCAGCGACCGCGTGGCCGTCATGTATCTGGGCCGCGTTGTGGAGATCGCGTCATCGCGCGCCCTGTACACCACCCCGCTGCACCCCTACACCGAGGCGCTGCTCTCAGCCGTCCCGATCCCTGACCCCAAGCTGAAGCGCAAACGCATTCTGCTGAAGGGTGAGTTGCCGAACCCCATGAACCCACCGACAGGCTGCCATTTCCACACACGCTGCCCCATCGCCGAACAACGCTGCCGGGTCGAAGTCCCAACACTGAAAAAAGCCGCCGACGGACACGAGGTCGCCTGTCACCTACGCGGATAGACCTTCGCGCGACCCGATCAACCGCCGCCGCACACGCGACGAAATCGTGTCGATCACAGCCACCGTCACAAAGATCAGCAGGATGATGAACAGCACCTCGTCCCAGTAACGCACCTTGATCCGCTCGGCGATCTGCAGCCCGATGCCGCCGGCGCCCACCACGCCGAGAATGGA
>JBBROR010000116.1:0-9417 GCA_038229175.1 Acetobacterales bacterium
CGCCTTGTCGATGACCTCGTAGCGCGTCTTGCCGCCGTCGTTCTTGCAGACGGCGATGTACATGTTCATCTTCGCGTGATAGTGGCCAGGCACCATCTCAGCCCCTCCACCGGGACCGTTGGGCAGCACCGCGTTGTCCAATGCGGCTGCAACCTCCTCGCGGCCAAGCTTGCCGCCAGTGGCCTTGACCGCCGCCTCGTAGAACTTCACGCCGCGATACATGCCCGTGGCGGCAGAGCCTGCCGTGAACAGGTATTTCGTGCCCGGGAATTTCTTCGCATAGCCTTCCTGCAGCGTCTTGCTGAAGGGATCGTCAACGGCCTGGAAGTAGTCGAGGCAGGACACCAGCCCCTCCATCTCTTGCGCCGGATGATAGTTCAGCAGGTTCTCGTCATAATAGACGCAGCTGAGGACGCCGCCGTTCTTCTGGAACCCGCTTTCATAGAGCTGCTTCACGAAGGGCTGCAGGCCGGGCGGGATGACCGTGTTGAACACGCAATCCACCTTGCCGTCCTTGATCTTACCGATCGTGGCGGAGTATTCGGCCTGGTCGAGCGGATAGTATTCCTCGAACACCACCTCGCCGCCATTGGCCTCGATCACCTTGCGGGCATATTTGTTGAGAAGCTGCGGCCAGACGTAGTTCGCCGACGGCATTGCGAACCGCTTCTTGCCAAGCGTCTTGATAAGGTAGGGGATAAGGCGATCGCACTGCTGGGCCGGCGAAGGGCCGGTGTTGTAGAGGAACTTCGTGCACTCCTGGCCTTCATAGAGCTGCGGATAGATATAGAGCGTGCGGCCACGGTTGACGATCGGGTCCTTGATCGCCTGGCGCATCGCCGAGGTGATGCCGCCCAGCACGACATCGACCTTACGCTCCTGGATCAGCTTGCGAACGTTGCCCACAGCCACCTTCGGATCGGACGCCGTGTCCTCCAAATAGAGCTCGATCGGCTGGCCGAGGATGCCTCCCGCCTTGTTGATCTCGTCCACGGCAAACTGCGCCACCTGCCAGTTGGCGTTGCCTGAGGGTGCGATGGCGCCGGTGATGTCGGTGGCGATGCCCATCTTGATCGGCCCCGCCGCATGTGCCCAGGTCGGGCGCAGCACCAGTCCGCCGGCGATGGTGCCGACCCATCCCGCTGCGGTGAGAGCGCTGGCGCCGCCCAGGAAGCCACGCCGGCCCAAATTCGTGTCACGCATGAACAGTTCTCCTGGTTGTTGAAATTACACCCGGCCGGCGGTGATGAAGCCCTGCGGCCGCATCCGGACGACGACGAGGGCGATGATGAACACGAGTGGATCCGCCAGCACCGGCATCACCACCCAGGGCAGGCCCGCCGCCATGCCCCCCACGGCGGTGGCGCCCAGCACCGGCCCCTCGAACGTGCCGACACCGCCCAGCATCACCGACAGGAACGCCTGCACGAGGAAGCGAATGCCGATATCAGCCGAGAGCTGGTACAGCGGCACGATCAGTGCGCCGGCGAGCCCCGCCAACGCCGCACCGAAGGCGAAGGTCAGCGCGTAGAGGCGGCCGGTGGAAATGCCGCAGGCCCGCGCCAGCATCGGGTTCTCCAGGGCGCCGCGCACCCGCAGCCCGATCGATGTGCGTGCCAGCAGCAGCCAGCTGCCCAAGATCACCAGCAGCGTGGTGACGATGATGAAGCTGCGCCACCAGGAGAATTCAAGCCCGCCGATGGCAAAGGCACCCGAGATCGGCTCAGGGATGGATTTGTAGTGCCCGCCCAGCAGCCCACGGACGATCTCGCGGATGATCAGGCCCACGGCGTAGGTGCCGAGCATGGCGATGATCGGCGCCTTGTAGAATCGCCGGATGATCGTCCGCTCCAGCGCCAACCCAATGAGCCCCACGACGAAAGGGGCCGCGATCACGCCGGGCCAGGTGCCGAACCCATGCTCGTCACTGAGATAGACGGTGTAGGCGCCGAGCAGCACCAACTCGCCATGTGCGAAGTTGAAAATACCCATCATGCTGGCGATCACGCCGAGCCCCAGCACGATCAGCACCATCACCGATGTGAACGCCGCGATGTCGAAGACAAACTTGATCGCGAAGTCGATCATTCCGCCAATTCCAGCAGCGCCGGCGGCGTGCGGTGCTGTGTTGCTTGCTCGTAGTCGTAGGCCAGCGCCAGCAGCTGTGCCTCGCTGAACAAGCGCCCGACGAAGATGAGGCAGAACGGCGCGCCTGATGGGTAGGCACCGGCCGGCACCACCACGCCGGGCAATCCCGCGATGTTGATCTCGCACACCGTTGTCTCGTGGATGGGAATGCCGCCATGCAAGAGCGGAAGTTCGCTGTGCATCTGCGGGAACACCACGGCATCCAGAGCCGCGTCATCGAGCACACCGCAGAAGATCTCGTGGTAGGCGCCGCGCAGCGCTGCAAATTCACTCATGTCGGGCGGGGTCGTAGGGTCTGCCAGGCAGGCCTGGAATGCCGGCATTTCGTTCAGGTATTGCAGCACGCCTGATGGCCCGAAAGCATTTTCGGCGGCCGTCGCCTGGGCGAAGGCGGCAAAACTCCTCAGCGCCGCAGTAGGCCCCATGCGCTCCAGATACTTCTGTAGGTCGTAGGGCACAGATTCCAGGCCCCGCGCATCGAAATGGCTCTGCCCGGTGGGTTTGTAGAGCGCGGCAAAACCGGTACCGGCGAAAGGGTCTTCGACGAGTGCTGCGCCGCGTGCAGCCAGTTCACCTTGCGCCCGCGCATAGAGCGCTGCCGTCTCATCCGAAAGCTTCGTGTTGCGCCAGCCATCGCCGTAAAGGCCAAGCCGCCGACCTGAGAGCGCCGTCTCGGACAGGAGCGAGGTGTAACCGCCCTTCGGAATCTTGCCGATGGCGGCGACGGTCTTGGGATCGGCCATGGTGAAGCCGGCCAATACGTCCAGGCACAGCGCCGCATCGCGCACGCAGCGGGCGATCGGCCCCACCACGTCGCGCAGGCTGGACAGTGGCGTCACGCCGGCGTTGGGAACCAGGGCGAAGGTGGGCTTGATGCCCACGAGGCCCTGCGCTGACGCCGGGTTTTGGATCGAACCGCCGGTCTCCTCGGCCAGGCCCAACACGGCCATCGAAGTAGCGACGGCTGTGGCCGTACCGGCGGAGCTTGCTCCCGGCACGCGATCGGGTGCGGCCGCGTTGATCGTGGGACCAGCCCAGCTGTCGTTGGCGTGGCTGCCGCTGGCGCTCAGCACCGGCACGTTGGTCTTGCCCAGCATGATCGTCCCGGCCGCGCGCATGCGCGCCACCACCGGGCTGTCGGTCTCCGGCATAAGATCCACGCCGCCTTTGCCGGAATACAGCAGCGACCAGCCTGCAGTGGTCGGGAAACCCTTCATGTCCATGGGGTCCTTGATCACCACCGGCACGCCTGCGAGAGGCCCCAGCGTCTCGCCTGCAGCCCGTCTGCGGTCGATCTCGCGCGCATCGGCCAAGGCATCAGGATTGCGGAAGATGATGGCGTTGTAGGCGGGGTCCAGCGCATCGATACGATCAAGGAACGCCTGGGTCAGCGCCTCGCAGGTGAACAGCCCTTTTGCAAAGCCATCCTGAACCTGCGCCACCGTCATTTCCACAATGTCGATCGATGTCATCGGCGAACCCCTTTTTGCATCCGCAGATTTGCCTCTTCTTCGATTTTAGCCCTTGCAACGCGGCGTGAATCGAAGTCCTCGAATGAGCAGCGCCTGGCTTGCCCACGACACTTTGCCAACCCACACCAAAATAGCAAACCACGTGCCATCTGCAATCCAGTTGGTTTGCACCTGCCCAGGTGCCGCTGGGTGCCGTCATCCAGTGCAGATGCTGGCAAAGAAACGAAGGACTGCTCGATTTCAGTACTGGCACGAAGAGGATATGTTCGTCGAACGGGCCTCGTATCGACGTGGAGATGTTTAAGACTTGGCTGGATAGAGTCATCTTTCTGACGCGCGGCCAGCGTCGGAAAACATCCACAATGCTGGGGCTGCGAAAGACGCCAGCGATGATTGCGGCCAGGCCGGACGATGGAATGCAAAGCCCGGCCGTGCCATCGGCGCTGGTGGCGAAAAGCGACTGCAAGCCCGGCGCGCTGACACGACCAGGTGGTAGAAATCTGACGGTAAAAACCGTCAGCTTGCTGCCACAAGTCTTTGTCTGCTGGGCCGAATCACCTGACTGGCCGGAGACCAGGTGTCAGGTTCGGACCACTAGCTGCTCCCAATCAAAATACCCGCCGCGAGCACGAGCGCGCCACCAAACATGACCTTTGCAACCGCCGAAACCGGAGGGGTGTCCATGTAACGCCATTGGATCCAGGCGATCGTTAGCAGTTCGATCACCACAACAACGGCCGCCATGGCGGTGGCGGTCCAGAAATCGGAAATGAGATAGGGTAGGGTATGGCCAATGCCGCCCGCGATCGTCATGAGCCCGCAGACGAGTCCCCGAAGATAAGGTGTGCCGCGTCCGGACAATTTCCCGTCATCGGCCAGTGCTTCGGCAAACCCCATGGAGATGCCTGCACCAATCGATGCAGCAAGACCCACCAGGAACGCATTCCAAGACGAGTGCGTCGCGAAGGCCGCGGCAAACACCGGCGCGAGTGTGGAAACGGAGCCGTCCATGAGGCCAACGAGGCCAGGCTGGATGATCTGCAAAATGAAGCGCCGCTTGGCGTCGTCGGTTTCCTTCACACGGCCTTCGGTTGGCGCCGTGCTTTCGTCGATCTCGTCCGCCGTTTTCTCATGTGCCGCCTCTGCGATCGCGAGGTCGCCCAGCACTTTGCGGATAGTGGCATCGAGCGTCCGACTGGCCGCCTGGTGATAGAAGCGGCTGGCGTTCACTTCCATTTGGCGGGCCTGTTGCCGCATCGCATCTGCTCCAAATGGCTTCAGGATACCTGACGGCCGCTCCTGCAACATCCCGCGGACGTCTTCGGCACGGATCGCGGGTATGGTCTCGCCAAATTTTTGGGTGAATAGCGCGATGAGGCGGTGCCTATGCTCGGTTTCCTCAAGCGCCATATCCGTGAACATGCGCGCACTGTCGGGGTAGTCTGTGCGAAGCTGCTCAGCAAATTCCATGTAGGCACGTGCCGCTTCTTCCTCGTTGCTGATCGCCAGCGCCAGGATCTCGGGGTCTGACAGGTCATCCATATGCCGTTTCCGGCGGCCCCAGGTGGACGGCGATTTTGTGATTGCGTTCATGTTCAATTTCCAGCCGGTTGGATTACAGGTGGTGTCGGGGGCCGATATTGTCAGCCAAGAGATCTTTCCATCGGCTCGGTGGGTGCGGATGCTTGCTGCCAATAGAGTGGGCGGCAAAGGTCACCGCCGCCGTAAGCAGGACATCGAAGATCGGATCGGAGATGAGGATGGACAGGAGGTCGTGGCCGGCCTGGTCATGCAGCAAAGCAATTATGATGGCCGATGGCATCTGTGCGGAGCCCAACGGCTGCCACATCTCGACGAGCAGATGCAAGGCCAGCAACACGAGCCCCAGGCCAATGCCAACGCGACCCAATTCGCGAAAGCACGCTTTTGACGCACGCTTCTGAGCGATGCAGCCCATCAACATCAGCAAAGGCGACAGCCAGGATGCGTCGAACGACAATGCCTTCACGATAAGGGCCATGATCTTTTCATAAACGCTATGCATGAAGGCCATGATCCACCTCGCTACCCGCCAGCCAGTTGGACCACGCGGACCACCACCATGCCGACGGCCACCAGCAGGTAGCCACGTAACACCAGCATCCAGATCCGTTTCGAGAGGGTGAGTTGCGAGGGCGGAAGAGCGTGCAGCGGCGGCATCCGCCACATGGTCTTTGCCAACTCCGATGCTGACGTCGGTGCATGACCAGATGCCGTGCCCTTTCCCCGCCGGAACAGTACGGTCACTGCAAAGCCGCACAGCGCCATAAGCGAACCGATGCCGAGGATCCAAAGGATCTGCGTGCCGTCGATCTCGGGATAAAGCACTGAAGCAGTCAGCACGATTGACAGCGTCACCAGGACGGCAATGACGGCCCCCGTGAACAGATTGAGCCATTTGCCGTTGACCCATGGCCCCAGCACAGCCTGGTCGTTGCAGAGCAGCAGCAGAAAAACCGTGGCACTGGGGAGCAACACGCCTGCCAGGGTCTGGACGGCGAGCGTGATCAGCCCGAGCGGGGAGCCGGGGATGAGAACGACGGCCGCCGCCAGCGCGATCAGGCCGCAATAGACAACGTAGAAGCCTTTGGCGTCGGCCGCCTTGCGGTGCAGCGAGTGGTTAAGTGACAGCACATCGCCAATCGCATAGGCGGTCGAAAGGGACACCGCTGCCGCACCGATCACCGCTGCGTCGATCAATGCGATGGCGAACAGCGTGCCCATCACCGGACTGACGTGTTTTGCCAAGCCTGCTGCAATGCCGCCGGCATCTGTGAAGTTGCCGGCCTCCGGCGTCCCGTCGAACGCGGCTGCGCAGAAGACCATCATCGCGATGGCGCCGACGATCACCAGGACGATGCCGATCCACAGATCGGCCTTCGCATAGGCCATAAAGCGCGGGGTTATACGCTTGTCGATGACATAGCTTTGTTGAAAGAACAGCTGCCAAGGAGCGATCGTCGTGCCGACGATGCCTATGATGAGCAGCAGGATGTCCGACAGCTTGCCACTGGGAAGGCTGGGGATCAGCAGGTCATGCGCGATCTGTCCAGCAGGAACGTGCACGGCCAGGACAATGGGTACCAAGAGCAGGCTGCCCAGGCACAGAACCAACGCGAAGCGTTCGAAGCGGCGGAAGTTTCCGGTGCTGGCAGCCGCCATCGTCAGCACGGCGGCCACCGCCACGCCGCCCACCTTGGACACCCCGAGATAGTCGAGCGCCAAGCTGATGCCGATAAACTCGGTGACGATCGTCAGCCCGTTCAGGATGAACAGGTCGATGACGCTGAAAGCGCCCCAGAATTTACCGAACCGCTCAAGGATCAGCCGCGCGTGGCCGACCCCTGTTACCGCACCGAGGCGGAGGACCATTTCCTGGTTGACGTAGAGCACCGGCACCAGCAGCAGCAGCGTCCACAGCAGGGACGTTCCGTAGTTCTGGCCTGCCTGGGTGTAGGTGGCAAACGCACCAGCATCGTTGTCGCCGACCATGACGATCAGGCCTGGGCCGATGATCGCCAGCAGGGTCATCAGGCGAGCACGCCAGCCATGGCGGGGGCTGTCGTCGCCAAGGCGGATGGTGCCGAGGGCACCGTTGATGTCGCCGATGTGGGCGGCGTCAAGAACAGCGGCACTGGCTGCCGCAGGAGCAATCTTGTTCATGTCGGAATTCTCGGTTCGAAGGGATGGCGTTTGCGAGCATCCGGGCGCGCCGTCCGGGCAGGATGGCGTCAGCAGCTTTGATGTGGGGAAGCTTAGCCGGGCGGGTGGGGCGGGACGGCCACATCCCAATGGCAGTCGAGGCGACCGCCTGCACCGATCGTCCAAATTGCAATCAGCCTGAGGCGAACACCGGCAGGTGCGCATCCACAACTCAAGGCCATGGCGGTGTTGGCGAAGTCTGGATGGTTTCCGGGCGACCCGGAACGAACGACAGAGAGAAAGGCGGCCATCTGGCACCTCCTTGGTTCAAGCTGGTTGCTTAAACCCGGGGGCGCCTGGCCATCGTGACTCAGCTTCTGGCTGAGATCTCGGCGGTCACATGCTGTCCCGGGCGACGGACCAGACCATCGGCAAGCTCACGATAAACGCGAAGCGTCTACTGGAGCCTTCCGTGGACTGACTGCTAGATCGCGGTTTCATGTGATCCCTACATTTGTTGCGGATACCCGGCTTCCCAGGGTCGATCAGGGGAAAACCATCCATAGATGGCCATCTTGAAACCGACATGTGCCCGGTAGACCCAGCGCGAATTCAGGTCAAGACCTGAATTCCTTTGTTGATCATAAGGCCACTATTCGCTTTGGAAAATTTTTACGAGAGAATTGCAATACCGTCGTTCATACAGTCATGACGATATACATTCCTGAGCTGTTTACGAAAGAGCGTGACAACACTCCTCGCTGTGGGTGTGCAAAAAAGTCTCAATGGCTTGCTGGGCTCTTCGTCTGACTTCTCGATTCGTAAGCGGAGCTGAGTTGTAGCGATTGGTTGCATCGTAGATGGGGTGCAAGTTCTCGGTTACGATCGCCAGGCTCGTCTTTGGTGGCGCGGCGGAGCATTTTGTTCTTATGCATACGGCATGGTCGCGGTGGAGCCAAAAGCCTTTGGCCTATCTGGGGAGCGCACACCCAAAGGGGGCTTCCCATAGTGACGCAAGAGCAAATCCAACGCTTCACCGGCCAGGGCCTGTATGGCCGCCCCCTGCTTGACGGCGAGGATGTTCAGGGCTCGGCAAAGCCCCGTGCAGTTCGAGGACCAACACAGCCGGCAACGTATCAAAACGGCCGCTTGGTTCTGTCCACCGCCAGGGGCGCACTCCAGTTTGGTGGAAACTATTAAACGCTGATTGACAATTATCGTGGACCGGAAGCACGGGGCGGCGTTCAACCTCGGTCAATCGGGAGTTTAGCCATGCCTGCCAAGTCCGCCGCTCAGCAAAAAGCCGCCGGCGCCGCCCTCTCGGCTAAGCGCGGCGATACTCCGGAGAATAATCTCAAGGGTGCATCAAAATCGATGTTGTCGATGAGCGGGAAGGAGCTCGACAAGATGGCATCGACCAAACGCAAGGGTAAACCCGAGCACGTTGCAAAGTAGCAGTCGTACTCCGGGACAAGCCTTTGGCTGGCTGCCACATCTCGGTCGTCGCGGTTGCGGGCTGCTGGAGCGTCCCACCCGAATTGGGGGTTAACGGCTTCCAAGGGCAGCCAGGGCTTCCAGAATTATACAGACTACGCACTTTGCGGCACAATCCGCGCCTGCCTGCCGCAGTTGCCGGAACTGTCCCGGGTCGCCATTGCGGCATTATATGTTCGGAAGCTCTCTGGCGGCGCTGTCATCGGCGAATCGTAGCAGGTGGAGCCCTTTGCACGAGGTCTGGCCGTGAAGTTCGTGGCCTGGCTTTATTCCACCTTGATGGACTGCAAGTGGGCCGCCGTTGACATAAGCGTTGCGGTAGACCTGTGAGGTGTTGCTGGGCAATCAGCCGCGGCCTGGCATGAGACGCGCGTAGGCGGGGGTTTCGGCGTGGTTACGTGCCAGCTGGTTCACCGGCGTGACGGCAGTGACTGCAAGGGTTTCGCCCACGGTCTTCTTCAGGCGCGAAAGCAGGGCCACGATGATCCAGAAGCCTTCGAAATAGGCCATGCTGAGGGCGGCGCCGGAGACCATGTAGACGATGAGCGAGATCTGCAGCATGCGAGCGAGGTCGCCGGCCCAGGCAAGTTCGGGGTGGCGTTTGGCGGTGCGGGCCACCGAA
>JBBROR010000117.1:0-9407 GCA_038229175.1 Acetobacterales bacterium
ATAGACTTGGCGCACCTTCTCGTCGCGCATCACCTGCTCGGCGCTGCCCTCGGCGATGCGCTCGCCGAGATACATCGCCAGAACCCGGTCCACCACGGCGGCCACGCCGCGCACGTTGTGATCCACCAGCAGCACCGCGTGACCTTCCGCCCTGAAACTTGCGATGAGATTGGAAAAATCGGCAACCTCGGTGGATGTCAGCCCGGCGAAGGGCTCGTCCACCAGAACCACCTTGGGATTGCGGGCGATGGCGCGGGCCAGTTCAAGGCGGCGGAGATCGGCGAATGGCAGCGTGCCAGGGAGGCGGTCGATGACATGGTCGAGATGCACGCGGGCTGCGATCTCCCGCGCGCGGTCTTCGATATGCGACGCGGTGAACAGCCGCAGCAGGCTGTCCGGCAGCAAAGCGAGCTTGATGTTCTCCAGCACCGTCTGGCGGTGCAGCGGGCGGGAGTGCTGGAACACGATGCCCACACCCAGGCGCGCGATCTGGTGGCTGGCAAGGCCCGCGACCTCCACCCCATCGATCAGCACGCTGCCGGCATTCGGGCGCTCGATGCCCATGATGAGCTTCATCACCGTCGATTTGCCCGACCCGTTCGGCCCGATCAGGCCCAGGATCTCGCCGGGGGCGATGGTGAATTGCATGTCGCGCACCGCAACCAGGCCGCCAAAGCGCTTGGTGAGGCCAGAGACCGTCAGCAGATCCGCCATCAGCCGCGCCCTGGGCGCGACAGCAGGCCGAGAAAGCCGCCAGGAAAGAAGAGAATAACCAGAAGTGCCACCGCGGAGACGACGAAGGTGGAAAGCTGGCCCAGCGGTCGCAGGATCTCGCCGGCGACGATGAGGAAGATGGCCCCCAGGGCGGCGCCCAGAATAGTGCGCCTTCCGCCCAGCACGGCGGCGATGATCACCTGCACGCCCACGGCGATATCGACCACTGTTCCAGGTGAGGCGGTGCCCTCGTAGAAGATCAGCATCGCGCCGGCGAGGCCCGAGAACAGCGCGGACACGCAGAACGCGGCGACCTTGTGCTTGGTGACGTTGAAGCCGAGGGCCGCCGCCTGCATGGCATCCTGCCCGCTGGCCTGCAGGATGAGGCCCACCGCCGAGCGGGACAGGCCGAACAGGCAGGCGCCGCTGATGCTCATGAAGGCCAGCGCGATCCAGTAGTTGTTCGCCTCGTCGATCGACAGCACATCCGGCAGGTCGAGTCCGATTTCGCCGCCGGTGATGCCGGCATAGAGCACGATCAGGTTTTGCAGCATCAAAACCGCCACCAGCGTCACCAGCCCGAAATAGGGGCCGCGCAGGCGCAGGGCCGGCACGGCGAGCATCAAGCCGCCGATTACGCTCGCAGCCGCACCGGTCAACACGCAGGTCCAGATCGGCCAATGCGGGTAATGATTGAGCAGGCCTGCGGTGTAGGCGCCCACGCCGATCAAAAAGCTGGGGCCGAAATTGACCTCGCCGGCAAAGCCGAACAGCAGATCCCACGACATCGCAAAAACACCGAAATAATAGGCCAAGGTCAGCAGGCCCAGCACATAGCCGGACACGCCGTACGGCAGGCAGGCAAGAGCCACCACCACGATCAGCGCCAGGCCGAAGGTTTTGGTGTTGCCGGATATCTTGGTGTTATCAGACATCAGCGTCGTCCCAACAGGCCCTGCGGCCGCAGATACACCACCAGAACCAGCAGCAGCAGGACCGGAATGGTGCGGATGGAAGGCGAGATCAGATAGGCGGTGATCGTCTCGAGGTAGCCCACCACCAGGGCGCCGACCAGCGACCCGCCCACCGATCCCAGGCCCCCCAGCACAACGATTGAAAATGCGCTGGCCGTGAGCTGGCCGATATTGTCCGAACTCACGCCCAGGAACGAGCCCAGCAGAACGCCGGCAATCCCCGCCATGACGCCATAGACGCCCCAAACGTAGAGATAGATCGTGGACAGCTCGAAGCCGAGCAGGGTGAGGCCGCGCGGATTGATGGACGCCGCCAGGAGGGTTTTGCCGATGCGGGTGCGGTTGATCAGCAGCCACAGCAGGCCGATCACCACCAGCGATACCACCGCCGTCACGATCTCCTGCTTGGGCGTGCGCACGCCGAGTATGTTGATCACGCCCGCCAACAACGGACGCACCGTCTTGGGGTTGGACGTGAAGAAATACGCGATCGCCTCCTGCACCATGATGCCCCACAGCAAGGTGGCGGTAAGAACAAAAATCTCCTTTTCCTCCCGCGCGATGCGGCGCGAGGTCTGGATCGGCCGCACCACCAGCAGGTAGGTGGCAAAGCTCATGACAACGCTGGCCAGCACGCCGGACGCGGCCCCCCAGTAGGGGCCGACGTCGAAATTACCCGCCACCGCCCAGGCCGCCACGGCGGCCGTGACCATGATGGCGCCGTGCGACAGGTTCAGCACGCCGGACACCCCGAAGATGAGGGTAAAGCCGATGGCGCCGAGGCCGTACAGGCTGCTGATGGCAAACCCATCGATCAGAATCTGGAGGAATTTCATGGCTGCGGGCACACGTAACCATCACCCGACCAGGATCGGGCGATGATGACGTGTGCTATTCCATCAGTTGGCCGGCAGTTTCACGAAGTCGGGGAACTTGATCTTGGCGTTCGCCACATCCGCCGGCCACACCGTGACCTGCTTGCCGCCCTGCCACTGCACCAGAAGCCCAGCCACATATTCGGGCGACACCTTCATCGCGTGGGTGAACGCATGATCCTTGCCGTAGAACTCCACCTTGCCGATCGTGCCGTCCCACGAGGTTTTCTCCAGCGCCTCCACCATTTTATCGGGGTCCGTGCTGCCGGCGCGCTTGATGGCGTCGGCGATGTAATAGACCTCGTCGTAGGTGGTGTAGCCGCAATAGGCGGGCGTGATGCCGAAGCGTTTCACATAGGCTTTGGTGAACGGGATGGTTTTCGGCGTGACGGCCACGTCGGGCGCGGAAACGGTCTGATAGATGATGCCTTCGGTGGCGCCGTTGGTGTCCTTGTAAAAGGTGCTGGATGTTGCCTGGCTGCTGATGCCGATCATCGGGATCGGCACCTGCTGGTCATGCCACTGCACCGTTGGCTGCACGCCCACATGCGAGATGCCGGTGACGATCACGTCCGGCTTCAGCCCCTCGATCTTGTTGAAGATCGGCGTGAAGTCGGTGGTGTCTGGCGAGAGGCGGATATGGTCGAGCACCTTGATGCCGATCTTGGGCAGGCATTTCAGGTATTCGGCGTCCAGCGGAATGGTCCAGGCGGCATCCTCGCTCATCACCACGGCGGTTTTCATGCGCAGCTGGTCCACGCCCACCACCTTCAGCCCGTCGCAGACGCTGTCGGCGAGGAAGGTGGAGGCGAGGTAGCCGTGGAAGGTGTATTTGAGGTTGGCATAGTCGTTATGAATTCGACGCGAAATTTCGTCGCTCGCGGCCCCAGGCGTGATCATCGGCAGCTTCAGCCGGCCCGACCAAGGCTCCAGCGCGAGCACGACCTCGGACACGTAGCTGGCGATGACGGCGTGGACATGGTCCTGGTTGGCGGCGCGTTGGAAGGCGCGCACGGCGTCGGCGGCGGAATTATGGTCGTCGTATTCGATGATCTCGATCATCCGGCCGCCCACGCCGCCGGCAGCGTTGATTTCATCGGCGGCGATCTTGGCGGCGTTGGGGATCGCGGCACCGCTGATGGTGCTGGCCTCTGCGATGATGGCGATTTTGATCGGATCGGCTGCAAGGCAAGGTGTGGCGGCGAGGGCGAATGCAAGGGCTGCGGCCCACTGCCCAGGAAGTCGTGTCATGTCGTTTCCCCAACACTCTCAAGATCCCGCTTCGGCGGGTTACAAACGTATGGATGCAGAACGGCGCCGCGGTTGCAAGTGCCCGATCCGCCACTTTTGCGCCGGCAGGGATTGATGGCATCCGCAAAATCTGAGGTAATCTGGCTTTAGATCAGCGTCCGACCGACCTGAGCCACTTGCTCTAGAACGTGATGATTTTGGGTAGAATCAAAATCATGACACTCTAGCCGTTGTTTTACCGATCATGTTCATGCGTTTGGGTGAAGCAACCCAAACGCATCATGATCCAGTGGTAGAAATCTGACGGAAAGAACCGTCAGCTTCCTGCCACTCGTCCTTGTTTGGTGGGCCGAATCACCTGACTGGTCGGGGACCAAGTATCAGGTTCGGACCACTAGGTATTTTTTCTTGTTGCTTGCGACCACCTGACGTGGTGTTCACTGGTGGGTGGACAATCTGGCAATCATTTCTCCGTTTCTGGGCCTTCCGATCGTGCTGCGCGGGTTGCGTGGGGCGTTGGGGGAGTGGTGTGGGCGGGGATTTTTGAGCGTGGTGCTGACCCTGCTGGTGTATCGGCGGGTTGCTGAAATTTGCGGAAAGATGGAGCGGTTGGCGGCGCGGTTTGCAGCCGGGCGGGTTTGGCGGATTGTTGGTCGGACTGGAGCGCGGAGTGAGGCCCAGCTGGGTGTTGGCGGTGCGGGCTCTGCCGGGGTTTCGGGCGTGCGGGTTTGCGGCGAGCGGGTTTGGCCGAGGCGGTTTGCCTGGCTGGTGCGGATGGCCGGTTATCGCGCGGCTGGGTATGGCGCACAGCTTCGGGTTGTTCTGGAGCGCGCGGAGATGGTGGAGTTTTTCGCAGCGGTGCCGCAGGCAAGGCGGATTTTGCGCCCGGTTTGTCGGATGCTGGGGTTGGAGACGACTTTGTTGCGGCCGCGTGCGGCGGTTTTGGTGGTGGCGCCGGTTGCGGATCTGGGCGACGCCGTGGAGGCGGTTGCAACCGTGGGCAAGCGGGTTCGGGGGCGGCTTGCGCCGGTTGATTTCGGGCGGATTCCGTTGCCTCGGGGGGTGCTTGCAGCGGCGCGGCGGCAGGGGTTTGGGAAGCGGGTTTAGGCCGTTGGGAGAAGGTGTGAGTCACTCGTTCCGTGTTCGCAATTAAATAGATGGGGTGCCAAAGCGCACCCCATCCTTCGGTTTGGTGGGTCAGGCTCCGGTTTGGGGGATCAAGCCGGCGGCTTGGATGCCGGCGAGGATGCAGGCTTCGTCCATGTCTGAGGTGTCTCCGGAAACGCCGACGGCTCCCAGCACGGCGCCGTCGTGGGATTTGATGAGGACGCCGCCGGGGACTGGGATGACGCGGCCGCCGCTGGCGGTGGCCAGGGCGCCGATGAAGGCGGGGTTGGCCTGGGCGCGGGTGGCCAGTTCGCGCGATCCGAAGCCCATGCCGAGGGCGCCCCAGGCTTTGCCGAAGGCGATGTCGAATCGAAGGATTCCGGAATTGTCCTCGCGCTGGAAGGTTGTGAGGTGACCGCCGGCATCGAGCACCGCGACGGTGAGCGGGGCGAGGTTGAGTTCGCGGCCTTTCAGAAGTGCTGTCTGGGCGATGAGGTTGGCGAGGTCCAGCGTGAGGCGGGTGGGTTTGGTGGGTGCGTCGGCTTTGGTGGCCCAGATGGTGGGGACCCAGCTGGTGTCTTTCTCGCCGTTCCCGGCGCGGGCGGCGCGGTCGTAGACGGCGAGCGTGCTGGCGGCGATGGGGAGGTCGAAGCCGCGGCTGCGGGCTTCTTCCAGCATGGTGCGGAGGTCTTTGACCATGCCATCCAAGTTGAAAGTGGCGGGGCCGCCGTCGCCGCCGGCCAGCGCCGCGGCCACCGCTTCGCCGCGGTTTTGCAGGCCGCGGGCGGCGCCTGAGGTGTCGTTGAAGAGCTCGACGAGTTTGGTGGGCTTGAGGCCGAGGTGGCGAATGAGGGCGTTGGCTTCTCCGAAAGCCTGCCAGAAAACGCCGAGGGGGAGGTTGATGGCGAGCTTCATGGAGGCACCGGCACCGGCGGGGCCGATATGCTCGACGCGGCGGCAGAGCTGGTCGAGCACCGGCTTGGCGCGGGCAAAGGCTTCGTCCGTGCCGCCGGCAAGTCCCAAGAGTTTGCCTTGGCGGGCGGGGCCGGTGGTGCCGCCGACGGGGCATTCGAGGAAGGACCCGTCGCGTAAGGCGACGGCTTCGGAGAGGGATTGCTCGACCTCGGGGCGGACGGTGCTCATTTCGATGACGAGTTTGCCGGAGAGGGGGGCGGCAAGGATGCCGTCCGGGCCGCGGAAGACGGCATCGAGGGCGGCGGCGTCGAACATGATGACGACGATGATGTCCACGGCGGCGACCAGGGCCAGCGGCGTGGTGGCCAGTTTGGCACCGGCGGCGACCAACGGTTCGGCCTTCGTGGCGGTGCGGTTCCATACCGTCAGCTCGTGGCCGCAGTCGATGAGGCGTGCTGCCATTGCCGCGCCCATACGGCCGAGGCCGACCATTCCGATACGCATGTGGCTTTTCCCTGTTTGTTGCTGATGGCCGCCATCCGTATCATGCGACATCAAATGATAAAAACAGAGGGTGGCATGGCTGGCACTATCGGGATCGTTGGTTTGGGCATTATGGGCGGTGCCATGGCGCGCAACCTTTTGGCGGCGGGCTGGACGGTGCTTGGCTATGACACCGATGCCGGGCGCGCGGCCGATCTGGCGGCGGCGGGTCTTGTTGCGTGCGAGGGGATGGCTGACCTGGCGATGCGGGCGCCTGTTATCATGACCTCCCTGCCCTCGCCCCAGGCGGTTCTGGCGACGGCGCGGGCGATCGCCGCGTCTGGTGCGCCGACACGGGTGGTGATGGAGGCGAGCACGTTGGCGCTGGAGGACAAGATGGCGTTTGCCGACGCGCTGCGCGAGGCGGGCCATGTGCCGTTGGATTGCCCGATCAGCGGAACCGGGGCGCAGGCGGCGGCGCGGGATCTGGTGATTTATGCAAGCGGCGACAGCGACGCGATCGCGGCGTTGCGACCGTTTTATGCGGCGTTCACCAAGGCGGTGCACGATGTGGGCGCTTTCGGGAATGGGACGAAGATGAAGTTCGTGGCCAATCTTCTGGTGGCCATCCACAACGTGGCGTCGGCCGAGGCGATGGTGCTGGGGATGAAGGCAGGGCTTGATCCGGCGCAGGTGGCGGCGTTGATTCCTGGAGGCGCCGGAGGGTCGCGCATCTTCGAGTTGCGGGCGCCGATGATGGCGCGGGAGGCGTATCTGCCGGCCACGATGAAGATCGACATCTGGCAGAAGGACATGGACGTGATCGGGCGTTTCGCGACGTCGTTGGGGGTGCCGACGCCGACGTTCTCTGCGACGATTCCGATCTATGCGGCGGCGGTGGCGCAGGGGTTTGGGGGGGAGGATACGGCGGCGGTGTGTGCGGTGCTGGAGCGGATGGCGGCGCATGCGCGGGGGTAGGTTCAGAAATCCCTGGGATTGACGCCGGCTTCGATCAGGCGGGCGCGGGCCGCTTCGCGCGTGGTGGCGCCGAAGCGGTTCGGGTGGCGCAGGACGAGGGCTTCGTTGGTGATTTCCGGCATGCCTTGGTCGAGGCGGGCGCGGGTGTCTGGGCTGATGTCGGTGGATTGTACGATGTTGAGCAGGACCTGCTCGGTGCCTTCGCGTGCGACTTTCTGGCGGATGGGGCTGAGCCGGGTGCCGATGACGCGTTCGAACGCTTCGGTGCAACGCAGAAAATCATATTCCAGGCTGCCGGGGAGTTCCTGCGGCTCTAGCGCCACCAGGCGGGCGAAGGCGGCTTCCTCCAGCACAAGGGTGCCGGAGTTTTTCGCCTGGGCCAGGAGCTGGCGCAGTTTTCGGGGGATTTCGCAGGTTTCGATAAAGGCGAGCTGCTTGGAATAATCGGTCACGCAAGGTGGATTCCCAGGGATTTCAGGGCGTGTCGCATGCGTTCGCGGCCACCGATGCCGGCGACGGTGCCCAGGCGGTCCATGACGCGGGAGACCCAGCCGGAGGGCGGCAGGCCTTCCTGCCTTTGGAAGGTGGTGAAGGTGGCTTCGTAGTCAGCAAGGCCTTTTGTATCGGTGCTGGCGTCGTAGCGTTCGTGATGCAGGATCATCGATTGCGGCAGGCGGGGCTTGATCGAGGAGGGACGCGCCGGGTCCGGGATGCCGACGCAGAGGCCGAACGCCACCATGCAGTTGGGCGGCAGATGCAGTTCGGCGGCGACCGTTTCGGGATGGTTGCGCATCGAGCCGATATAGACGGTGCCGAGGCCGATCGATTCGGCGGCGACGGTGGCGTTCTGGGCGGCCAGGGCAGCGTCGATCAGGGCGACCATGAACGATTCGGTGTAGGGCGTGCCAAGCATCGGAACGCCGTGGGCGGCGCCGATGCGGTCTGCGCGGGAGAGGTCGGCGAGGAAGAGCAGGAAGAGCGGGGCCTGGGAGATGTGGCCCTGGTTGCCGGCGAGCACGGCGAGGCGATCGCGGCGGGCTTGATCCTCGACGGCGACCACGCTCCAGGTCTGCATGTTGGACGAGGTGGCGGCCGATTGTGCGGCGGCCACGAGCAGTTCGGTGGTCCCTGGGGGGAGCGCGTCGGTGAGGTAGGCGCGCACCGAGCGATGCGCCATCAGGGTTTCGAGCACTGAATTCCAGGCTGGCGGCGCGTCCTGGCCGGCCCCGTAGCGGGCAGCGAGCGCGGCATCGGCCTGTTGCATGTCACTTGGTGGCGGGGACATCGTCATCTGGTCCTGTGGCATGGAACCTCCTGCGGAATAATTCTGTGTGGTGCTGGCGAGGCCCGATAATTGCTGCAACAGTCGGGAATTACCACCCGCGCAGGAGACCAGAATGCCAAAGCTTCCCGCCGTTGCCCGACACATGGCCTTGTCGTCCGCCGTTCTGCTGGGATTGGCCGGCCAGGCCCAGGCGGCGACGCCGCGCGATGCGTTGGTGATGGCGTGGAACCTCGACGCGCTGATCACCTTCGATCCGGCGCAGATCGGTGAGGTGAATGGCAACGACATTGTCTCCAACGTGTGCGACTCGCTGGTGAAATTCGACCCCAAGGATGTGTCGAAAATTCTTCCCGGTGCCGCCGAAAGCTGGACCACCTCGGCCGACGGGCTGACGCTGACGTTCAAGCTCCGCCCGGACCTGAAATTCCCCAGCGGCCGCACCGCCACCGCCGCCGATGTGGTATGGTCGATGCACCGCTTCGTGCTGCTTGGCTTCGGCAACGCTGCCAACCTCACGCAATGGGGTTTCACGAAGGACGCCATCGCCCAGCAGATCAAGGCGGACGGCGATCGAGCCGTGGTCATCACGCTGACCAAGCCGTATCCGGTGGATCTGATCCTGTCGGCCGCCTTCGCCAATAACGATGCCTCGATGATCCTGGACAAGGAGATCGGCGAGAAGAACGCCAAGGTTGTGGACGGCAAATCCGACTATGCCAACGCCTTCTTCAAGACAAGCCCGGCCTGCGTGGGGCCATATCGCATCACCAAATGGGACAGCAACGACGTTGTGGTTCTGGAGCGCAACGACAATTATTGGGGTGA
>JBBROR010000118.1:0-9396 GCA_038229175.1 Acetobacterales bacterium
ACCAGCTATGGCGCGGCGCACCCGGATCTGGAATGGCTGATCGGGCCGGACGGTATCCTGGACCCCACGCGCTGGTTCATCGTCATCCCCGACATGTTCAGCAACGGGCTGTCCAGTTCGGCCGATACGCACCCTGATTTTCCGAAGGTGGTCACGTCCTGGGACAACGTGCAGGCGCAGATGCAGCTGTTGCGCGAACAGTTCGGCATTAGCCGGGTGCATGCGGCCTACGGGTTCTCGATGGGCGCGCAGCAGGCCTATCATTGGGCGGCAGCGTTTCCGGACGCGGTGGATCATGCGGTGATCGTGTGCGGCAGCGCGCGCACCGCGGCACACAACAAGGTTTTTCTGTCTGGATTGCTGCGCACCCTGGAAGCCGCGCCGGAGCATCTGGGCGATGGCCGGTTCAGCGCGGAGCCAACGCCGGCCAAGCGGGCGTTCGGGCATATCTATGCGGGCTGGGGGTTGAGCCAGGATTTCTACCGCGCCGGGCTGTATATGAGCGCGCTGGGGGCACCGGATCTGGAGACCTTCCTGGAACGGGACTGGGCTTTGCGGTTCCAGGCACGGCCGGCGGCCAACCTGTATGCCCAGGCAGTGACCTGGATGCACGGCGATATCAGCGACAACCCGCTTTACGAACGCGATCTGGCGCGGGCGCTGTCATCGATCAAGGCGCGGGTGCTGCTGTTGCCGAGCGAGACGGACCTGTATTTCCGGGTTGCCGACCATACCGCCGAGATGGCGCATCTGAAGCACGCGCGGCTGTCGCCAATTCCCAGCATCTGGGGGCATCGGGCGGGGTCGCCCTCGGTGATTCCAGCAGATGCGGCGTTCATCCGCGACGAGGTCAAGGCCTGGATCGGCTGAGCCGTGGCGGAGGCTGCCGGGCAGCGCCCGACAGCCTCCGCTGTTCGTCAGAGCGCGAGCGTCCCCGCCTTGGCGGCCGCGTAGCGTGCTTCGATCTTCTGCCAGTCCAGCACGTTCCACCAGGCGGCCAGATAGTCTGGCCGGCGGTTCTGGTATTTCAGATAATAGGCGTGCTCCCACACGTCGTTGCCCATCAGCACGCTGATGCTGTCCATCAGCGGACTGTCCTGGTTGGGGCGGGCGATGAGCGCCAGCTTGCCGTCCTTGTTCACCGTCACGAACACCCAGCCGGAGCCGAACTGTCCGGCGCCGGCGCGGTTGAACGCCGTCTGAAGCTTTTCAAGGCCGCCAAACTCCTGGGTGATCGCGGCAGCGAGTTCGCCGGTGGGCGCGCCGCCCTTGCCGCCCATGATGGTCCAGAACATCGTGTGGTTGGCGTGGCCACCGCCGCTGTTGCGCACCGTTGTACGCACCGTCTCCGGCACGTCGGACAGCCGGGCGAGCAGGGTCTTGAGCGGCTGGTCGGCCAGCTGCGGGTAGTCTTTCGCGGCCGCGTTCATGTTGGCGACGTAGGCTGCGTGGTGCCGGTCGTGATGGATCATCATCGTCGTGGCGTCGATATGCGGCTCGTTGGCGTCAAACGCATAAGGCAGCGGCGGCAGGGTGAACGGGCCGGCGGCGGCAGGCACCTGCGCGAAGCTGGATCTGACGGTGGCCGCCACGACGAAGCCGGCGGTGGCCCCGAACAAGGCACGGCGAGAGAGCTGCGTCATCGGCGGACTCCTGATAATTCGTTTCTGCATCGGGCAAGTGAGGACGGTCGGTCGGTTCGGCAACCGATAAACCTTATACGGCTTCGAAAACGATTCAGATGCTTGCAAGCGCTCAGGTTGCAACGATGCCGGTGGCATCCGGCTCCAGCGCGAAGGCGGCAGCCATGAGGGCGCGGGTGTAGTCGTGCTTCGGCGCCATGAACAACTCCTCGGCCGGGCCTTCCTCCACCACGCGGCCATGGCGCATCACCATCACGCGGTGGGCGAGCGCGCGAACCACTTTCAGGTCGTGGCTGATGAACAGGTAGCCAAGGTCGTGATCGTCCTGCAGGCGACGCAGCAAGGTGACGATCTGCGCCTGGACGGACATGTCCAGCGCGCTGGTCGGCTCGTCCAGCACCACAAACCGTGGGCCGAGCACCATGGCGCGGGCGATGGCGATGCGCTGGCGCTGGCCGCCGCTGAATTCATGCGGGTAGCGGACGGCGGACCCCTCGGGCAGGTCAACCTCCTCCAGCGCCGCGGCGACGCGGATGGCGCGTTGCTGGCGGGACAGGTCGCGCGCGTGCACGCGCAGTCCTTCGGCCACGATGTCGCCCACCGTCAGGCGGGGGGACAGGCTGCCAAACGGGTCCTGGAACACGATCTGCGCCCGGGCGCGCAGGCCCCGCCGGGTTTTCAGGTCCAGCGTGTCGATATTCGTGCCCATGAACACGATGCTGCCCTGCGACGGCTCCAGCCGCAGCAAGGCCGCACCCATGGTGGACTTGCCCGAGCCGCTTTCGCCCACCAGCCCCACGGTCTCGCCGGCGTGTACTTTCAAGCTTACGCCATCGACTGCCTTTACATGGCCGACAACACGCCGCAGCGCCCCTTTGCGGATAGCGAAATGCACACGGATGTCGTGCGCCTCGATCAGGGTGGCCGGCTGATCTGGCAGCTTCTTGGGGCGCCCCTTCGGCTCGGCACCCAGCAGCATCTTGGTGTAGGGGTGCTGAGGGTGGGCGAACACCTCCGATACAAGGCCGGTTTCAACGACAACGCCTTCCTTCATCACGCAGACGCGGTCGGCGTAGCGGCGGACGATGGCGAGGTCGTGGCTGATCAAAAGCAAGGCGAGGCCACGGGCGGCCTTCTGCTCGGACAGCAATTTCAGGATCTGCGCCTGGATGGTGACGTCGAGCGCCGTGGTCGGTTCATCGGCGATCAACAGCGCGGGGTCGTTGGCCAGGGCCATGGCGATCATCACGCGCTGGCGTTGGCCGCCGGACAGCTGGTGGGGGAACGCGTCCAGCCGGTGTTCGGCGTCGGCGAACCCGCATTGCGACAGCAGACTGATGACGCGGGCCTTCAACGCGGGCTTCAGCATGGGCGAGTGCAGGATGACCGATTCAGCAACCTGCCGACCGATACGGCCGAGCGGGTTCAGGCTGCTCATCGGCTCCTGGAACACCATGCCCGCCACGCCGCCGCGCAAACGCCGCAGCGTGGGATTGTCGGCGCCGATCACCTTCTGGCCGTCCAGCGTGACGCAGCCGGTGCTGTGGGCGCCCTGCGGCAGCAGTTGCAGCAGGGACAGCGCCGTGAGCGATTTGCCAGAGCCGCTTTCACCCACCAGCGCCAGTGTCTCGCCGCGATCGAGCGTAAAGGACACGTCGCGCACCACGCAGCGACCGCCGAAGGAGATGTTCAGCGTATCGACGTTGACCAGGCTCATGGAACCAAGCTCATGGGGCAAAGCTCATGGGAGGACGCTCATTTGATGGCTCGCCTTGGGTCGAACGCGTCACGGACCGCTTCGCCGATGAAGATCAGCAGGGTGAGCGTGCCGCCGAGCACCACGAAGGCGGTGATGGCGAGCCACGGAGCCTGAAGGTTGTCCTTGCCCTGCGCCACCAGCTCACCCAGCGACGGGGAGCCAGGTGGCAGGCCGAAGCCCAGAAAATCGAGGCTGGCCAGGATCGTCACCGAGCCGGACAGGGTGAACGGCAGAAAGGTGAGCGTGGCCACCATCGCGTTGGGCAGAATGTGGCGCCACATCACCATGCCGTTGGACACGCCCAAGGCGCGGGCGGCGCGTACGTATTCGAGGTTGCGTCCACGCAGGAACTCGGCCCGCACCACGCCGGTCAATGCCATCCAACTGAACAGCAGGAGAAAGAACAGCAGGATCCAGAAGCTGGGCGTGATGATGCTGGACAGAATGATCAGCAGGTAAAGCTGCGGCATACCGGACCAGATCTCGATGAAGCGCTGGAACAGCAGGTCCACCGTGCCGCCGTAGAAGCCTTGCACGGCGCCGGCAGCGATGCCGATCGTGGAGGAGATGATGGTCAGCGTGAAGCCGAACAGCACCGAAAGACGAAAGCCGTAGATCACCCGCGCCAGGATATCGCGCGCCTGGTCGTCGGTGCCGAGGATGTTGCGAAAGGACGGCGGCGCCGGGGCAGATGCGCCGAGATTCTTCACGATCGTGGCGTAGGAATACGGTATGGGCGGCCAGACCATCCAACCTTTCGAATTGATCCGCTCCGCCAGCACGGGATCGGAGTAATCAGCCTGGGTGGGGAGCAGGTCGTTGCCGAACGCGTCTTCGCTGTAATCGGTGAGCACCGGCATGAACCAGTGGTTGTCGTAATGCACCAACAGCGGCCGGTCGTTGGCGATGAATTCGGCGAACAGGCTGACGATGAAGAGGATGGAGAAAACACGGAACGACCATAAACCGCGCGAATGGGCGCGAAAGATCGCAAGGCGGCGGCGGGTGAGCGGCGATAGCTGCATCGGCCTCAGCTCTGCCGGGCTGAGAAGTCGATGCGCGGATCGACGAGCGTGTACATCACATCCCCCACGATCTGCATCACAAGGCCCAGCAGCGTGAAAATATACAGTGTGCCGAACATCACAGGATAGTCCCGCCGAATGGCGCTTTCAAAACCCAGCAGGCCAAGCCCGTCGAGCGAGAAGACGATCTCCACCAGCAACGCGGATGAAAAAAGGATGCCGATAAAGGCCGCGGGGAAGCCCGCGATGATCAGCAACATCGCGTTGCGGAACACGTGACGATACAGGATGCGCTGCTCGCTGGCGCCTTTGGCACGGGCGGTAACGGTGTATTGTTTTCGAATCTCTTCCAGAAAGCAGTTCTTGGTCAGCATCGTGAGGCTGGCGAAGCCGCCGACGACCAACGCCACCGTGGGCAGCACCATGTGCCACGCATAGTCGACGGCTCGGTCGAACAGGCTCCAATTCTCCGCACCGGAGCTGGACAGTCCTCGCAACGGGAAAATCTGGACAAAGCTGCCGCCGGCGAACAGCACCACCAGCAGGATGGCGAACAGGAAGCCTGGGATGGCGTAGCCCACCAACACGGCGGCCGACGTGGCGACGTCGAATCGGGTGCCATCGCGCACCGCCTTGGCGATGCCAAGAGGTATGGAAATAAAATAGACAAGAATCGTGGACCATAGGCCAAGCGAGATACTGACAGGCATTTTCTGCAGCACGAGGTGCAGCACGGTCTGGTCGCGAAAGAAGCTGCGGCCGAAATCGAACGAGGCGTAGTTCTCAAGCATCGTCACGAAGCGCGTCAGTGGCGGCTTGTCGAAGCCGAACATCTTCTTGATGTCGGCCACGATCGTGGGATCAAGCCCGCGCGCCCCGCGATAGGCACCGGCGTTGCCGGACGCGACCTCGTTTTGGCCGCCACCGCTCAGACGGCTGGTGGTGTCGCCCTTGCCCTTCATTTCGGCGATCATCTGCTCCACCGGTCCACCTGGAGCAAACTGGATGACGGCGAAGTTGATGGCGACAATTCCCAGCAACGTGGGAATCACCAGCAAAAGGCGGCGGAGCAGGTAGCCGGTCACGCGATCACTGGCCCATACGCCGTGCAGGATCCGTGATCGCGGCCTTGGCCGCATCAAGCCACCAGGCGCCAAGATCCACACCCGAGCGGACCTTCTGCGTGGGCCGGCCGAAGCGATCCCAATAGGCGATGCGCACGGCGGACAGATGCCACTGCGGCACCAGGTAGCTGCCGGCCAGCAGCACGCGGTCCAGAGCGCGCGTGGTGGCGACGAGCCGCGGGCGGTCGTGCGCGGCCAGGATCTCGCCTACCAGGGCGTCCACCACCGGATCGCAGATGCCCATGGTGTTGTTGCTGCCTTCCATCTTGGCAGCGGTGCAGGACCAGAACTCCATCTGCTCGTTGCCCGGGCTGTCCGATTGGCCGATCACCACGTCGGTCATGTCGTAGTCGAAGCTGTCGAGCAGGCGTTGATATTGCGCGGCATCGACGGTGCGCACGCGAACGTCCATACCAAGGCGTTCCAGCGACTGCACGTAGGGAAGTGCGATGCGTTCGAAGGCGGGGTCGCGCAGCAAAATCTCAAAGCGGAACGGTTCGCCTTTCGCATTGACCAGCTTGCGGTCGGCGATGGTCCAGCCCGCCTCCTTCAGAAGGTCAAGGGCACGACGCAGGCCGGCGCGGTTGTTGCCCGAGCCATCGGTGACGGGGAGCTTGAAGGGCTTGGTGAAAACATCCGGCGGGAGTTTATCGCGAAAGCGATCCAGCAACGCCAGTTCATCACCCTGCGGCAGGCCGGTCGACGCGAAATCGCTGTCGCTGTAATATGAGCTGGTGCGGGTGTAGTTGTCGTAAAACAGGTTCTTGTTCATCCACTCAAAGTCAAACACCTCGATCAGCGCGGCGCGCACGCGGCGATCGGCGAACAGGGGGCGACGAGTGTTGATGGCATAGCCCTGCATGCCGCTGGGCAGGCGCGTCGGCACCGCCTCCTTCTTCACCAACCCCTTGTCCAGCGCCGGAAAGTCGTAAGCGGTCGCCCAGTTCTTGGCGCTGTTCTCGATCCGCCAATCCACCTGGCCGGCCTTGAACGCCTCCAGCGCCACGGTGGCGTCGCGGTAATATTCGGTGCGGATGGTGTCGAAGTTGGACAGGCCGATGGCGGTGGGCAGCTTGGCACCCCAGTAATCCTTCACCCGTTCCAGAACCAGGGTGCGGCCCATTTCGAAGCGGGCGATACGGTAAGGGCCGGAGCCGAGTGGGGATTCGGTCAACGGTTTCGAGAAATCGCGGCCTTCCCACCAATGCTTCGGCAGAACCGGCATTTCGCCCACGATCTGCGCCAGCTCGCGGTTGGTGTTGTTCTTGAAGCGGAACACAACCCGCAACGGGCCGTCCGCCTCCACACTTTCCACGTCGGCGTAATATTGCCGGTAGAATGGGCGGCCCTTATCGCGCAGCGTGTTGAACGTCCAGACCACATCGTCCGAGCGCAGGGCGTGGCCATCCTGGAAGCGGGCCTCGGGGCGCAGGTCGAACGCCACGCTCATACGGTCTGCCGGAAGCTCGATGGCGGTGGCCAGATGGGCGTAGGCGGCCTCCGGCTCATCCGCCGAGCGGACGGTGAGTGTTTCATACACGCGTGCAGAAGCCGCCGCAGGTGTGCCGCGGACGATGAACGGGTTGAAACTGTCGAAGCTACCGATGGCGGCGGTGGAGACGTCGCCGCCCTTGGGGGCATCGGGGTTGACGTAGGGGAAGTTCTTGAAGCCCGGCGGCAGCATCGGCTCGCCCACCAGCGCCATGCCGTGCAGGCGGGTGGGGCCCGTCTGGGCCAGGGCCGGATGCGCCATTGCGCCGCAAAGCGCTGCAAGGGCCAGCAAGGTCGTTCCAAATGGTCGCATGCCGCGCACTCGTTTCGCTCCAAGGCTATGACGGGAGTAGGGGGACATCGACGGGGTCTTCAGGTCAAGGTGCCAATGCCGCTTTGGCGGCGGGGAGCATCGATGGATCGCCCAAGGCCAGCACGCGCCCGTCGCCATCCGGGCGAAGACGGGCACCGTTCCAGTCCGTCACACTGCCGCCGGCGCCTTCGATGATCGGCACCAGCGCTGCCCAGTCCCAGAGCTGCAGGGTGGCTTCGGCGATGATGTCGATCTGGCCGAGGGCCACGAGGCCGTAGGCGTAGCAGTCGCCGCCGAAGCTGGTGCGGCGGACCTGGCGGGTGAGATTCTGCCAGCGCGGTGTATCGTCGGCGTAGATCTGCGGGCTGGTGCAGGACAGCTCAGCCTCGGCCAGCGATGCGCAGGGACGGCAGCCGGCGCGGCCGAATTCGCCGCAAAAGATCGTGGGGCGGCCAGTGGCGCCGATCCAACGCTCGCGCGTGATCGGTTGGTCGATGATCCCCAAAATGGGGGTATCGCCGTCGAGCAGCGCGATCAGGGTGCCGAATTGCGGGCGGCCGGTGATGAAGGCGCGGGTGCCGTCGATCGGGTCCAGCACCCAGCGATAGCGTTGGCCGGGGTTGTGGGCGCCGAATTCCTCGCCCGACACGGTATGATGCGGGAAACGCTGGCTGAGCACGCCGCGCATAGCGAGTTCGGCGGAGCGGTCGGCGATCGTGACGGGGCTGGCGTCGGATTTCAGGTCGGCGGCGAGGCCGGCGCGGAAGAACGGGCGCACCACCGCGGCGGCCACATCGGCGGCGGCTTCGGCGGCGGCGATGAAGCTGTCGATCACCGGTATTTGTCCCCTTTTCACGAAAGCCGCCCGGCCTGATAGAGTTGGGCATGAACCCGATCATCGTCATCCCCTCGCGTATGGCCTCCACGCGGCTGCCGGGCAAGCCGCTTGCTGATATTCATGGACGCGCCATGATTTTACATGTGCTCGATCGAGCGCTGGAGGCCGATATCGGGCCGGTTGCGGTGGCCTGCTCGGAGGACGAGGTCGCCCACGCCATCCGCCGGGCCGGCGGCATCGCCGTCATGACCGATCCTTCGCTGCCATCTGGCTCAGACCGGGTGCAGGCGGCGCTGGCGGCGCTCGATCCGCAGGGACGGCACGATGTGGTGGTCAATCTGCAAGGTGACCTGCCCACAATCCCACCGGTGATGCTGCGTGCAGTGCTGACCCCGCTATCCGATCCGATGGTGGATATCGCCACGCTGGTGGCGCCGATTATGACGGAGGAAGAAGGCCGCGCCTCGTCCGTGGTGAAGGCTGTGTGCGCATTCGATGGCGGACGGGCGGTGGCGCCGGCGCTGTATTTCTCGCGCGCGCCCATCCCGTGGGGCGAAGGGCCCCTCTGGCATCATATCGGGATCTACGCGTATCGGCGTCCTGCGCTGGCCCGCTACGTGTCGCTGCCGGCGTCGCCGCTGGAGAAACGTGAGAGCCTGGAGCAGTTGCGGGCGCTGGAGGCCGGCATGCGGATTGCGTGTGCGCGCGTGGAACATGCGCCATTCGGCGTGGACACGCCCGCCGATCTGGAGCGTGCCCGCGACGAGTTGGCAGGGTGGCGCGTAAGCGTCAGTTCGTAGACGCGCGCTCTTTACGGCTTTCGGTACGAAGCTGGCCGCACGCCGCGAGGATGTCCTGGCCGCGCGGGGTGCGCACCGGGCTGCTGAACCCGGCGTCCATCACGATTTCTGCGAAGCGGTTGATGCTCTGCTGCGTGCTGGTCTCATAGGGCGAGCCGGGCCAGGGGTTGAACGGGATCAGGTTCACCTTGGCGGGAATGCCGGCAATCAGGCGGATCAGTTCGCGCGCATCGGCCTCGCTGTCGTTCACATCCTTCAGCATCACGTATTCGAAGGTGATGCGGCGCGCGTTGCTGGCGGCGGGGTAGCGCTTGCAGGCGGCGATCAGTTCGGCGATCGGGTATTTGCGGTTGAGTGGCACGATCTCGTCGCGCAGATCATCGCGCACGGCGTGCAGCGACAC
>JBBROR010000119.1:0-9339 GCA_038229175.1 Acetobacterales bacterium
AACACGTCGAAGCCCTTCTCGTGATACCGCGCCTGCAACGCCTGCAGCCCGGCATATTGCGGGGTGAAACCGCATTGGGAGGCCACGTTCACGATCAGCAGCACCCGTCCGCGATAATCGCCCAGGCTTTGCGGTTCGCCCGCGTTACGGCGGATCGTGATGTCGTGGACATTCATGCGGCGTCTCCATTTGGGTGCGGGATGGGCTGTGGCGTGGTGCCGTAGGCATCGGCCATCAGGGCGATATGGGCCAGTTTGCCATCAAGGCCAGACCAGTCGTCCTGTGCGGCGATCGGTGCCCACAGCGCCTCGACCTCCTCGATCAGCAAGGTGCAGGGCGAAGGCGCCTGGAAATACGGATGCGCCAGCGAGGCGCCAACGGCTGGTTCGTAGTCGGCGAGCGCCGCACGCACCGGGGTGAACGCGGCACTGGCGTAAAACGCCGCGTTGGGGCCGGCCGCGGCGCGCGATGCGCTGGCGAGGCCAGTGAACCAGTCGAAGAACACCTGTTCGAACGGCGCCTGGCTGTCGCCCATGAACGCGAACAGCACACCCCCCAAAGCGGCGTCCGCGTCCGTTCCGCGCGATTGCAGGCCAAGCCGGCGCACCACGGCGGAGGCGAAATCGGCCTGCAACTGGCCCCAGAACGGCGCCAATGCCGCTTCCAGCGCCGCCTTGTCGGCAAGTTCGAGCAGGCAGCCGCCAAGCCGGGACAGATTCCACAGCAATGCCTCAGGCTGGCGGCCATACGCATAAAGCCCGCCATGGTCGAAATAGGCGGCGGTGAAGTCCGGATTGTGGGTCGCAAGCCAGCGCCACGGGCCGTAGTCGAAACTTTCGCCGGTGACGTTGATGTTGTCGGTGTTGAGCACGCCGTGCACGAAGCCGGCCGCCATCCAGCCTGCGCCCATCGCGGCCACGTTGCGGGCGACCCGGCCCAGGAACGCCGACGTCCGCTCGGCCACATCCTCCACCCAGATGTCCGGCATATAATTCCGGATGCTGTGGTCCATCAGACGCTGGATGCCGTCTCCATCGCCCAGCTGGGACAGCCGCTGGAAACTGCCGATGCGGATATGCGAGTGGTTCAGCCGCACCATGACAGCGGACCGCGTGGGCGACGGCTCGTCACCGCGCACCAGGTCCTCACCGGTCTCGATCAGGCTGAAGGTTTTCGACGTATAGACCCCCTGTGCCTCCAGCATGGCGGTGGCCAGTACTTCGCGCACGCCACCCTTCAAGGTCAGCCGCCCATCGCCGCCGCGCGACCATGGCGTGGTGCCGCTGCCCTTAGTGCCGAGATCGAGCAGCCGACCATCCCTGAGGTCATGCATCTGGGCGAACAGAAAGCCGCGCCCGTCGCCGAGATCGGGGTTGTAGTGACGGAACTGGTGGCCGTGATAGCGCAGCGCCAAGGGCTGCGGGAGGGTGCCCTCCAACGGCTCGAAACGCCCGAAATGGGCGATCCACTCCTCGTCCGAAAGCCCATCGAGCCCCACCCGTGCCGCCCAGGCCTGATTGCGAAAGCGCAGAATGTGGACCGGGAACCTTGCTGCCGCCACGACGTCGAAAAACACGTCTCCGAGAAGGCTATGCGCGGTGGATGGACGAAAGCCTGTAGAGACGGGCATCTGGCACCTCAGACAATGGTGGATCGCGGGCATCCTGCTGATGGAGCAGTTCGCACCTGCCAGATGTCGGGGAACCGACGACAAGGAGCAAGGCCGAGATGCAGATAATGATGAGAGGCGCCGCAGCTTTGGGCGCCGTGTTGGTGTTGTCCGGCTGCGGCCTGGCGGCGGCGCCTTGCAGGGTTGGCTCGGCCGTTCTGAAGATTGTGCCCCTGGTCGGCCACGTGGCCGCCGCCCCCACCGATGGCTGCGCCGCGGTGATCGACCCCTGATCCCGACCTCTGGGCAAGACTTCTGGGCCAAACCTCTGGGCAAGACTTCTGGGCAAGATTTCTGGGCAAGACTGGCGCGTTTGACCGACCTTGCCTGATCGCGTAGCTGTCCGGCTGCAAAAACAACGTTTTCTTTCAAGCCAAGGGGCGGTCTATGCGCATCGCAGTGGTCGGTGGCGGTTATGTGGGCCTGGTCTCGGGCGCGTGTTTCGCCGAGTTCGGCAACGAGGTGGCCGTGGTCGAGGTTGATGTCGCCAAGCGCACGGCGTTGCTCGAAGGCAGGTTGCCGATCTATGAGCCGGGGCTGGACAAGCTGGTGGCAGAGAACGTGGCGGCCGGTCGCCTGTCGTTCGGCGGCGACCTTGCCTCGGCCGTCGATGGGGCGGAGGCGGTGTTCATCGCCGTCGGCACGCCTTCGCGGCGCGGCGATGGCCATGCGGACCTTACCTATGTGTTCGCCGCCGTCGAGGAGGTGGCAGCTGTGTTGCAGCGCCCCACCGTCATCGTGACCAAATCCACCGTGCCCGTGGGCACCGGCAGGCGGGTGGCCGAGATCCTGCAGCGGGTCCGCCCCGAGTTTGACGTGCACGTGGCGTCCAACCCGGAATTCTTGCGCGAAGGCAACGCCATCGGCGACTTCATGCGGCCCGACCGCGTGGTGATCGGGTGTGAAACCGAACTGGCCCGTGAGGTGCTGCGCCGGCTCTATCGGCCGCTGTATCTCATTGAGGCGCCGATCGTGTTCACCGGCATCGAGACCGCCGAGCTGATCAAATATGCCGGCAACTCGTTCCTGGCCATGAAGGTGACCTTCATCAACGAGATGGCCGATTTGTGCGAGCGCGTGGGCGCGGATATCCACGACGTGGCCCGCGGCATCGGCCTCGATGGCCGCATTGGCCGGAAGTTCCTGCATCCCGGCCCCGGCTTCGGCGGCAGCTGCTTTCCCAAGGACACGCTGGCGCTGACCCGCATCGCCCAGGACGCCGGCGCGCCCTCACGGCTGGTGGAGGCGACGGTGGCGGTGAACGACGCGCGCAAGGCCGGCATGGCGATGCGCGTGATCAAGGCGGCCGGCGGCTCTGTTCGCGACAAGATTGTTGCGATTTTCGGCCTCACCTTCAAACCCGAAACCGACGACATGCGGGACAGCCCTGCTTTGCCGATCATCGACCGGCTGGTGAGCGACGGCGCGATTGTGCGCACGTTCGACCCGGAAGGCATGGAGCAGGCCAAGCCGATGCTGCCGGCCGGCATCACCTACTGCCAATCCGCGCTGGACACCGCCCAGGGAGCGGACATCCTGGTGGTGGTCACAGAATGGAACGAATTCCGCGCCATCACGCCCGAGCAACTGAAAGCGGTGATGACGGGGCGGATCGTGGTGGATCTTCGCAATATCTATGATCCGTCCGCCATGTCCGAGGCCGGCATGATCTACCATTCCATCGGCCGCCCGAGCGTGGGGGCACAGGAGCACCACGGACAGGCGCCTTCGGCTGGCGCATCGTAGCGCTGGCCATGGAACAATAGACCTCGCGGCTGGCACAATCAGCGACGCGCGCCCATATAAGTGCCAAGCGTAAACGAGGACAGACATGGACCAGGTGATGGCATTCGTGCCGGCAAAGCAGCCGGCCAAGCCAGTCACGCGTGCATTGCGCGTGGTGTCGGACTACGAGCCCGCGGGCGACCAGCCCACCGCCATCAAAACACTGCTCGCGGGCATCTCGGCCGGCGATCGTGACCAGGTGCTGCTCGGCGTCACCGGCTCGGGCAAGACGTTTACCATCGCCAAATGCATCGAGGCCATCCAGCGCCCCACGTTGATCCTGGCGCCGAACAAGACGCTGGCGGCCCAGCTCTACGGCGAGATGAAGTCGTTCTTCCCAGACAACGCCGTGGAGTATTTCGTTTCGTACTACGATTACTACCAGCCCGAGGCCTATGTGCCGCGGACCGACACGTATATCGAAAAAGACAGCCAGATAAACGAACAGATCGACCGCATGCGCCACTCCGCCACCCAGGCGCTGCTGGAACGCAACGACGTGATCATCGTGGCCTCGGTGTCGTGCATCTACGGTATCGGCTCGGTCGAGACCTATGGCCGCATGGTCGTGAAACTTGAGACCGGCGGCAAGATCGACCGCGACAAGCTGGCGCGTGCGCTGGTGGAACTGCAATACCGCCGCAACGATGCCGCCTTCGCGCGCGGCACTTTTAGACTTCGCGGCGAGGTGGTGGACGTTTTTCCCGCCCATTACGAGGACCGCGCCTGGCGGGTGGTGCTGTTCGGCGACGAGATCGAAAGCATTTCGGAGTTTGACCCGCTGACCGGCGAGAAGACCGCAGTGCTCGAAGAGATCACCATCTATCCGAACAGTCACTACGTGACGCCGCGCCCGACGCTGGTGCAGGCGATCTCCCAGATCAAGGTTGAGCTGAAGGGCCGGCTGGACCAGTTCGTCGCCGAGGGCAAATTGCTGGAGGCCGAGCGCCTGCAGCAACGTTGCACCTTCGATATCGAGATGATGGAGACCACCGGCTCCTGCAAATCGATTGAGAACTATTCGCGCTATCTGTCCGGCCGGCTGCCGGGCGAGCCACCGCCAACCTTGTTCGAATACCTGCCGGAGAACGCATTGCTGGTGATCGACGAAAGCCACGTGACGGTGCCGCAGATCGGCGGCATGGAGCGCGGCGACAACGTGCGCAAATCCGTGCTCGCCGAGTTCGGTTTTCGGCTTCCCTCCTGTATCGACAACCGTCCTTTGAAATTCGACGAATGGGACACGTTTCGTCCGCAATCGATTTTCGTCAGCGCCACGCCCGGGCCGTGGGAGATGGAACGCGTCGGCGGCACGTTTGCCGAGCAGGTTATCCGGCCCACCGGCCTGATCGATCCCGTGACCGAGATCCGCCCGGTTGAACACCAGGTGGACGATCTTTTGGGCGAGGTTCGCGAGGTTGTGGCCAAGGGCGGCCGCATTCTCGTGACCGTGCTGACCAAGCGCATGGCCGAGGACCTGACGGAGTATCTGACCGAGCAGGGCGTGAAAGTGCGTTACCTGCACTCGGATGTGGATACGTTGGAGCGGATCGAGATCATCCGCGACCTGCGCCTGGGCGTGTTCGACGTGCTGATCGGCATCAACCTGTTGCGCGAAGGCCTGGACATTCCGGAATGCGCGCTGGTGGCGATTCTGGACGCCGACAAGGAAGGGTTTCTGCGGTCGCAGACCTCGCTGATCCAGACCATCGGGCGCGCCGCGCGCAACGTGGATGGCCGCGTCATTCTCTACGCCGACACCATGACGCGCAGCCTGCGGTTTGCCATCGAGGAGACCGACCGTAGGCGGAACAAGCAGCGGTCCTGGAACGAGGCGAACGGCATCACGCCGCAATCGGTGAAGAAGCAGATCGGCAAGGTGCTCGCCAGCGTGTTCGAGCAGGACTACGTGACCGTCGAGCCGGTTCCGGATTCAGGCGTTACGGATTTCGTTGGCAAGGATCTGAAATCCGCCATCGCCGAGATGGAAAAGCGGATGCGCAAGGCGGCGGCCGATCTGGAATTCGAGGAAGCAGCCAGGATGCGCGACGAGATCAAGCGGCTGGAGGCGCTGGATCTCGGCCTTCCCGCCCCGCCGGTGGCGTCGGCCGGGTTCCGGCAGAAGAAGGATTGGGCACCGAAACCTGGTGGCCCCGGCGGTGGCGGCTACGACCCGGCCAAGCGCAAGGGGCGCGGGCGGAAGTGACGCGTAGAGCGTGATAGCAGCCCCGTATCGAGCAGCCGGGAATCCGACCTGGCACGTCGGACACCCGGCTGAAACTGTCTTGTGCGGCCCGGCCTACTCGGGGAAACGGGGGAGGCGGACGCCGTCTTTCGGCATTTCGTAGCGCGCCGCGTTGAGCTGCATCGCCAGCAGCGTGTAGTAGGCGTTGATGCCGATGAGATCGACCACGGCCGGCCTGCCAAACCGCTTTTCCACACGCGCATAGGCCGCATCCGACACGCGCTTGGTCCGGTGCAGTTCCACCGATACGTCGTAGACCATCTCCTCGTCGTCGCTCATGCCCACCGGGCGGCGGCCGTCGCGGATGGCGGCGATGATCTCGGGCTTGATGCCGGCCTTGGCCGCGATCGGCGCATGGACATACCACTCATAGTCTTGCGTCCATTCCCGCGCCGTCACCAGGATGACCAGTTCGGACAATGTGTTGCCGATGCCTGACTTGTAGCGGAGATAGTCGCCCATCGCGCGCGCCTGGCTCATCACCTCGGGCGAATACATCAGCGGCTCGAACGGGCCGAACACGGGAACCTTGCGGGCTGCCACGAACTCCTCGGCGGCTTTTTTCTGCGCATCCGAATACTCGGCCGGCGGGATGGTCGGCAGGCGGGTCTGCGCCATGACCGCCGGCGCCACGCAGGCCGAGAACGCCAGCGCCAGGAAAAGCCTTTTCATTGATCGTATCCCCTGATCGGACGCCGCCGGCCGCTTGATGCGGCGGTCTCTGCGGTCCGATTGCGCGGGACCATAGCGCAACAATCATGGCCTGCAACTTGCGCGGTGCTTGCTTTCTAATTTCGGGGGGCGACGTGAAGCGCTGTCATTTCCGGAAAGCCATCGCCACTGGTGTCGACGTCGGGGGTTGGACGGGGCTGTGGCCACGGTGCGGGTGATGCCGACACGACGCGCTCTGCATTTTCGATGATATGCCAAAGAGTGTCCGCAGGATCATGCTTAGAAGGCACTGAGGCGGTCTCGTTCGATGTTCGCGCGCAAGCGTGGATTTTCGACTGGTTCGGACAGGATTTCGACGGTGCGCCCAAGGGTTCCGGCGATCCGGCGTTCTATTGCGACCAATTGGATAAGATCCATGGCGGATGCAGGATCGAACTCGGCCACAAGATCAACGTCGCTATCGTCTTTGGCGTCGCCACAGGCGATGGAGCCGAACAACGCAAGGTGGTGGATACCGGCCTGGCGCAGTTCCGCCTCGTGCGCCCACAAGGTCGCTATCACTTGCTTGGCAAGGTCGGTTTAATTTGTGGTGTGCATAGCGGCTATCCTGGGGTGAGTATAGCAAGGAGTTCTGCATGCCGCATTCACCGTTGCGCCAATGTGTTCTGCGGTGGGCGTTGCTCGGGGCGATTGGATTGAAACACAATGGTGATCGGGAGCCCGGCTACAAAAATAATAATTATGATGTAATGCCAGTCCGGTTGGTGACAACGGTAACTACTCATCCTGGGCGGTATAATGTAAGTGTGATGGGGTTAAGAAGGCTTTGTTTCCGGAGTTGGTGGTGGGTTAGAATCGATTGAGACGCAGCGCTTTCAATAGCGAAAAATAGTTGATTCGATAGGATCGCGCCAAGCGCCCGTAGCTATTGCGACTTGAGCATTCAGCTTTCCATATTGTTTACCACGCCCGACCAGCCCGAAACGTACTCTCTCATACGCATTCCCTACCATGTTGACCGAAGTAGCATAGGAATAATTCGCCACGGCAACTGATAATATTCCACGGTGACTTATAAATATGTTGGAGATCACACTCATTTTCGCGTGGGCGAGGCGATTGCCTTCCGCACAATAGGAAATAAACTTGCTGCTGAGAGATTGTCCGCCTTTAACGAACTGGTTCTGGGCGATTAGCGCGAAACCGCCATTGGCCATATCGATGGCGCAACTAGTGGTGCCTTGCGGCGAGCCGCCGAAATAGCAGCGTAGAACGGTTGTTGCCGCCGCCCTGCTCTTCAGGTGGTGTCCAACATTCGTATCGTGAAACCGACACTGCTCTACCTGTACCGTTTTCGCCGCGCTGATATAGACTCCATGCGTGTGACCGCACCCGCTGCCGTTTGAAATGAACTCGCAGCCGGCGATCCCGATGGCATCGGCGGATCCGCCGACCATCACGCCATTTTGATTTCCAATGAAACGGCAGTTTTCGAGCATCAGCGATCCGCGTTCGTGCCATACACCGGCTCCATTGCCGGTCAGCGCCGTTGCACCCTGGAAAGTCAGATTTTTTATCACAGTATCTTCGTTCGTGCAGAAGCAGCCTTTGCCGCTACGCATCAGGCGGTGCACTGTTATCACGGCGTTGGGCCCAAGTCCTGTGAAGGTCAGCGGAATGTCGATGTGAAGGCTATCGGTTAGATCGATCAAACCTTCAATCTGAATTTCGTCGTGAGGATTTGCTCGCGAGACCGCCACGGTAAGGCTCTCAACTTGGATTGAATTCAAAAAAACTGCGCTTGGCATCTGTTCCGCACCGCCTTCTAGGTCTTTATTTCCTTACACTATATTGTAATGGTCTTCTACCCTTCGTCGGGGTGCCGGGATCCCTCGCCGGAAAATTTTGTCTTTCGTGGGCGGTGCTGAGTGACGTTGACGCTCCTGCGTAGGCGGAGCGCGATGTGAGTTGCCGCTTTCAACGCATTGGAAAACCGTTTGTTTTTACGTGGCATAATTCCGCTCCGTGCGCCTTTAAGGTGGCGCATCTTCATTTGGCTATGCCGAAATGTCGAGCGGTGCCCGACCAACTCGCCATGTCGTCCGCTGCTGGCGATTGGGGCTTTTGTGTTGCAACGCCTTCGGGTCGCGGTGACCCTATGAGGGCGGCACGGGGTGTGCATTGATTGGGGGAAGATCACATTTCGGGAACGGCTCATGTCCATTCGTCGCACATTGCTTGCTGCTGTTTTCTGCGCCTTGACGCTTCCCGCGCAGGCGCAGACGCCGCCGTTGAAGACGGGGGTGGATGGGACGTTTGCGCCGCATGCGTTCCAAAAGCTGGGTGGGGGGCTCGATGGGTTCAATGTTGAGCTTTTCACCGAGGTGGCGCGTCGGATGGGGCGGGAGTTGACCATCGATGCGACCTCGTTCTCGGGGCTGGTGCCGGGGTTGATGTCTGGGCGGTATGATTTCATTGCCGCGCCGACGACCGTGACCAAGGAGCGGGCCGAGAGCATGTTGTTCACGGCGGGGTATCTTTGGACGGCGTTTCAGTTCGGGATCAAGAAGGGCTCGGCGCCGATTGCGGGGTGGGATGATCTGAAGGGCAAGGCGGTGGCCGTGAACAAGGGCACGCCCTACGAGACGTTGGCCAAGGCGCAGGGGGAGAAGATCGGGTTTGCCGTGCAGGTGTACGACACGCAGCCGGATGCGATCCAGGCGGTGTTGTCGGGGCGGGCTTATGCCACGCTGGGCGGCAACACGGTGATCAAATACGCGGCGTCCAAGAACCCAGGGTTTGTGGCGGACCTGACGTTGCAGGATACCAAGGCGCATTGGGCGGCGCCGTTGCGCAAGGATGAGGTGGCGTTGCAGCATCAGATCCAGGATGCGCTGGACTGCATGAAGACGGATGGCAGCCTGGCGAAGTTGTCGGAAAAATGGTTCGGCGTGGTACCGGCCGCCGA
>JBBROR010000120.1:0-9338 GCA_038229175.1 Acetobacterales bacterium
CAGGAGCTCGCCTTGGCGCTGACGGGGCGCTGGCCCATGAGCTGCGTGAACCCGGCCGTGGTGGCGGGGCTGGATGCCAGGCGTTGGCAGCCTGTTTCGATGGAGCGTGGGCCAAACAGCTGACATGCGAACACTTCTCCACCAAGGGGAACCTTTGGATGTATGAACAGTAGGAAGGGGTCGGCAATATGGCGCCCCCGCCTGCTTTCACTCTCGAAGGGACTATCCATGACCTGCACTTTGGCCGCCACAATGCGGCCGCATCGGCGGGTCTGCCTCGCTTTGGCATTGGCGACTTTGCTGTATCCAGTGAGCGTTGCTGTGGCCCAGGACGGCGTGCGCGTCGATCCCGGCCCGATCTGGACGGCGCGGACCGAGAATGACAAATTTTCCACGGTCCCAGGTGGCACCGATCGCTACTATACCGCTGGCAACCAGGTCGCCTACACCTCGTCGCCCAATGGCGTGCCGCAGGCGGCGTCGGATTTCGGCCGCTTCCTGTTTGGCGGCGGCACAACCTGGCTGGGCGTGTCGGTGGGCCAACAGCTCTATACCCCCAGGGATACGCGCCTCATTCGGCCCGATCCGAACGATCGGCCGTATGCCGGCTATCTCGCCGCCACCGTCAACCTGATCCAGGACGTGGAGAATACCCGCAACGTGATAGGAGCGAGCTTGGGCGTGATCGGCCCGTCTGCCGGTGGGCGCCTGGTTCAGAACGGCTTTCACACGTTCATCGGCAGCGAGCAAAGCCACGGCTGGAGTGCGCAGTTGCACGATGAGCCGGCGCTGCAGTTGATCGCGTCCCGCACCTGGCGCCAGCAGCTTTTCGCACTCGGCCCGGTGGAAACCGACGTGCTGCCCGCCGTGACAGTCGGTGTCGGCACGGTGCGAGATTACGCCCAGGTCGGCGGTCGCCTGCGCATCGGCCATGGGCTCGAAAGGGATTTCGGACCCTCGCGCATCACCGATGGCCTAAACGGCGGAGACGCCTACCTGCCGGGCGATGGCCTGGGCTACTATCTGTTCGTCGGTGTCAGCGGCCAGGCGATCGCACGTGATGCGTTCCTCGATGGCACGCTCGGCGGCCGGTCCGCCCATGTCTCGCGGCGCCCGCTGATGGCCGATGCGGAAGGTGGGTTTGCCGTGCTGTGGCGCGGCGCCCGCATCAGCTATACCCATACCTGGCAAACCGACGCGTTCCGCGGCCAGAAGGTGGGACTTTTCAACTTCGGGTCGATTGCGCTCTCCACGCGATTCTGACGCGCTCATATCACGCTCTAACCTTTGTTCCGCCGATCATGATGCGTTTGGGTGAAGCAACCCAAACGCATCATGATCTAGCTAAAGAACGTGTCCAGCCGGCTTAGGATTTTAAGTCCGGTGGCGCGGTTTCCATGGGTTTGGCGAATGGTATGCTGGGCGGCCCTGGCGCGGGATTTTGCGGCGTTGGGGTTGTTTATCATCTTTGTGACCTGTGCTTCGGCATGGCCAAGGTCGGGTTCGGCCCAACTCTGCTTCTGCCAGTGCGGATAGGCATCCCTGGCGACCGGTATCAGCTTGTATTTGACGGGCAGTCCGTTGGTGTCAGTCAGGAAATCGGTGTTCCCCGACCAGTTGGTGCCAAGCGCCAGCCGGCCGGCCGCCATCGCCTCGCCAAGCCCACGGCCGAAGCCTTCGCTGCGGTGGAGGGACACAAGCACATCGCAGGCTGCAATGAGGCTGGTCACACCGATGCTGTCGAGCGGCTGGTCGATGATGTGGACAGGCCCATTTGCGTTGGCCTTGGCAAAGTCACGCGCCCAGGCTTGCGCGTCGGTCTCGCCGTGCTTTGCCTTCAGGACGAGCTCGATATCCGTGGTCGGGTGCTTGTCGCGCAGACGCGCGGCTAGGGTGAGCGCAGCTTCCGGATTCTTGCGGCTGGCATAGGAGCCGAGATCGAAGAAGGTCAGCAGCACGAAGGCACTTTCGCGAATGCCGAAATGGCGGCGGGGCAATAGGGGGCCGGGTGCGGGTTCGACGGACTGCCCGACCACGTGGCTTTCGATGCCGGCGGCTGCAAGACCGGACTGCACAAAGCGGGACAACGCCCAGACCTCATCGAACTGTTTCAGCTTTTTCGCCCAGATATCGGGATAGCGCGGCAACTCCCAGGCAGGGACGATGATGTTGATGCCGTCTTCAAAAACACCCCCGGCCTGTTTGAACGCCTTGCGCGCGGTGTCGACCTCATCGCCGTTGATGTGAAAGATACGGATGCCGCCAACAGGTTTGCGGATCTCCCGATCGCCCACGACGGCATCGTGCGCGGCGTCGGAGCGGACGGCGTAGCGGAAGAGGTCGAACACCTTGTGATGCAGATGCAGGGACGAGAGGGCTGCGATGTGGCTGCGCATCTGTTCGCCCATGCCGATCGGCGCCCAGGGATGGCCGATCAGGGTGATGGGGGTCTCGTCGAGTGATGTGGGGAAACGGCTCATGCGACGTGCTTTGCCTCGACGGCGCTGCGCAGCGCCTCGAGCCAGCGATGGCCAAAGCCGGTATCGGGTTCGAGATGCGCGCCTTCGGCCCATTCGTTCCACGCGTTGACAAATAGAAGTCGTCCGTCGCCCTGGAGGAAGCCGCGGATCTCGTCGATTTTTTCTTCCACATAGACGCGAAAGGCTTCGGGGGTGGCGTCGTCGAAACTGCTGCCAAGCCTGGGCTGGCGCGGCGTGTTGTCCCAGCCCGGAAACACGGTGGGATATCGAGGATAAGGGGCCGTGTCACGAACCGTGAAGTTGATGACGCTGTCGGGATAGTCGTAGCGCAAGCCGGACCAGGCATCCTTGATGACGGCGGGCTGACCCGCGCTGGGGGCGGCGTTGCCGTGCGGCGGAAATTCGATGCTGGCGTCAAAGCCCAGATCGGCCGGGCTTGTGTGCGCATCGACCGCTTCCATGCTTTCCACATAGGCCAGATGCACCCCGGGAAAGCCGGCGGCGGCGAATGCCTTGCGGCATCGCGCGGCGAAGGCGGATGGGTCAGGGATTTTCAGCGGCCGGTAGACCAGAAAAAGCGGCTTGCCATCGACGGTGATGGCGCGGGGATCCGAGGCGGCATCCACAGCGTCTGCGATAACAGAGGCAATGGTGTCGCTGTCGTAGAGTTGTTCGAGCAGTATTTCGCGTGCACCGCCATCCCAGTGGCGTGTCCAGTTCTCGTTGGCCCAGCACAGGCAAAAGCGGATGTCGATATCGGCGTTGGCCCGCAGTGTGGCCAGCGGTTGATACAGCATGCGCTGTTTGCCGAAGTTGTAGTGGTAGAAGACAAATCCTTCGATGCCATAGCGCCGCGCCAGGGCTGCCTGGGCGCGCAGCGTCTCGACGAGGCGAAGGTCGTAGAAACCGAGATCGGCGGGCAGATGCGGTTGGTAGTGGCCTTCGTAGCTGGGCTGCGCCTTGGCCACGTTGGTCCATTCGGTGAAGCCTGCGCCCCACCATAGATCGTTTTCCGGCGTGGGATGAAATTGCGGCAGGAAGAACGCCAGCACGCGCAATTCGTTTTTGGCGCGGATGAGATCGCCCCAGCGTTCGAGCAGCGTGTGCTGGTTGCGGACGATGCCGCGCAGCTTGCGGGCCTGGCTGTCCTTATTTGTCGAGACGCTGAGGTGATGTACCACCACGGCCTGGTGGATGTAGCGAATACGATGGCCGGCACTGGCAAGACGCAGGCACAGATCGGTGTCCTCGCAATAGGCAGGACGGTAGATTTCGTCGAACAGCGTGTCTCCGACTGCGGATTTGCGCAGCATCAGTGCGGCACCGGAGCAATAGGCGACGTCTCGGTCGTAGGTGTAGCCGCCCTCGTTCGGATCGGCGAACAGACCCACCATCACGCTTTCGCCATTCGGGCGGATGGCGCATCCGGCCTCCTGCAGGCGGCCATTGGGGTAGATCAGCTTGGGCCCTACAGCAGCGAGCCCGGGGTCGGTGTCAAGCGCCTTGCACAGCCGGGTCAGGGCGCGCGGCTGGATCTGGGTGTCGTTGTTGAGCAGCAACACATACGCGCCGCGGCAATGGGCGAAGGCCTTGTTGCATGAACGCAGGAAGCCAAGATTGCGCGCGTGCCGCACCACCACGACATTCTTGATCTCGGCGAGCACGGCGTTGTCAGGGTGGTCAGAGGCGTCGTCGGCGATCACGATCTCCATGTCCGCGCCAAGGCCCGAGGCCTGCAGCGCTCGCAGACATTCCACGGTCATCTGCAATTCGTTGAACACCGGGATCAGCACCGACACCTTTGGCCGGACCGGCTTCTGGAACCGCAGCGCCCGCGCATCGGTGAGGGGGGTGCGGCTTTGCAGCAACGCAGGGGCCGTCACCCTGACATTGTCCTTGCGAACTTGCCTCGCCTGGGCGATCCGCTTGCGGATGTCGGCTTCGGCGGCGATCAGGGTTGCGGCGTCGGTTGGTTGGGCCGTGCCTGCGGTCAAGGTGGCACTGGCGACGGAGGGGTTCCGCGCCGCCGCCTGGCGGCCCTGCTCGCGGCCATAGGCCAGGAAATGCACGAGCGGCGACAGGCCGGAGGCTTCGACGTCGGCATAGCGTTTGCTGTAAAGGGCGGCGTCGAAATTCGGCCCGGGATTGCGGCCTTCGCGATCGCCGAGGATGACGAAATGACGCGTGGCCAGTAACGGCGCCGCGGGCACGTCGCTGTAGGTGGCGGCATACCAGGCGGGGTCGAGATAATTGTTGGGCTTTAGTCCGGCTGCCGCGCCCTGGGTTAGAAAATGGCGCAACAACCCACCGCTGGGGCGCTCGCCTTCGATCTGCGCTGCGTATCCATCTAGGTCGAAATAAATGCTGGGATTGGCGAGATCGAAGTCCAGCAAATCCATCAGCCCGTCGATCCCCGGTGGTTTTCCCAACACCAGCGGATCGAGCGCCGTGACGGTGCGCAGATCGATCAGCGGGTGCGGCGCCCGCAGTTGGCCAAGCCCGGTCTCCAGGAAATGCAGCAGCGGGTCTTCATCCGGCGCCAGCGCATCGCGATTGAGCGCGGTATAGTAGGCGGCGTCGAAAAACGGGGTCACGGCGGGGCGATGCGGTGTCGGGCGGGACAGATAGCTCATGACCGCGTTCAACTCGGACCGCGGGCCACCGATATGCTGGCGAAACATGTCCTCGGAGATGAACCGGCTGCACAGCAGGCGGTGCGCCCGCATCAGTTCGTTCATCATGCGCGTTCACCCTCACCCTATGGCCGCATGCGGCATCGCCGATGTCGTATGTGCCATGCGGGCTGGCCGGTATCAATCCGACAGCGCGGCGGCCCAGCGCTGCACCTCCGGCCGCATCGCTTCGCAGGGGACACGGCCCTCGGCGGCACCGGCGCGCACATAGTGCTCGGTGGCGGACAGGATGTCGCCGCGGCGTATGGCAGCGCCGATATCCTTGTAACTCTCGGCGTAAAATGGCTCGTCCACCTGCGGAGGTGCACCGAAGCGGCCTTCGAAGAAGCCACTTTCGATGAAGTGCCGTCGCAGATCGGTGATCTCGCCGGTTTCATAGGCGGCTGCAACGTCGTCGTTCTGGGCGAGGTAGAAGCCCGGGTCGAACGGCAGCTGGCCGGCCAGGGAATGCAGCAAGGTTCGCAGAAGGCGCGTGTCGATGGCGACTTTCGAACGGCTGCACAGTCGCTCACGGCTGATGCGCATGGCCTGCAGCAGCAGGTCGATATGCGGCACAAACACGGCCTGGGATGTGAACGCAGAGGGTGGTGGTGCAGAGGTCATAGGCGAAGATCCCGCGTTGTCGGTATGTCCGAACGACAATCCGACCGGAGGATCCCATGCCACCCGGATTGGTGGGTGACGGCTGCGCAAGCCTCACATCATTTTTCTGTTATACGGTCGTGGATCTGGTTTCGAGAGCCGGGAGATGCCGGTCGTGAACTGGTTCGAAGTCCGCAACCAACGCTGGTTGCGCCAGCGATTGCCCTGGCCCGGAAGTGCTGCCAAATTATGCAGGCTTGCGGACAACACAACGGGGCGTGCATGCGAATTCTGATAACCGGTGGGTGTGGCTTCATCGGTTCTGCCGTTGTGCGCCACATGATCCGCCATACCGATCACAGTGTCGTGAACGTCGACAAGATGACCTATGCCGCGTCCGAGGAAGCGTTGGAGGAGGCCGGTTCGCATCGCCGGCATCAGCTGGTGCGCGCCGATATTTGCGATCAGGCGGCGATGCGGGATGTGTTCGCCACGCACCGGCCGGATGCGGTGATGCATCTGGCGGCCGAAACGCATGTAGACCGTTCGATCGATGGCCCAGGGCCGTTCATTCAAAGCAATGTTGTTGGCACCTACACGTTGCTGGACGCTGCCCGTGAATACTGGTCCGCTTTGCCGGCGGACCGGAAAGCGGCGTTCCGTTTCCATCATGTCTCGACGGACGAGGTCTTCGGGGCGCTGGGCGCCGATGATCCGCCGTTCACCGAAACCACGCCTTACGATCCGCGCAGCCCCTATTCCGCCAGCAAGGCGGCATCCGACCATCTGGTGCGGGCCTGGCACCATACCTACGGTCTGCCCACCTTGGTGAGCAACACGGCCAACAACTATGGCCTGTGGCAATTCCCCGAGAAGCTGGTGCCGCTGGTGACGCTGAACGCGTTGGAGGGCAAGACGCTGCCGGTCTATGGCGACGGCTCCAACACGCGCGACTGGCTTTATGTGGACGATCATGCCGCCGCACTCACCAAGGTGATCCAGACCGGCGGGATCGGCGAAACCTACGCCATCAGCGGCCGCCAGCCGCGCACCAACCTGCAGGTGGTGCACGCCATCTGTGCCGCGCTGGACGCCCGGGTGCCAGACCCCGAGGGTCCGCGCAGCCGGTTGATCCGCTTTGTGGCGGATCGCCCGGGGCATGACTTCCGCTACGAGATCGATCCATCCCGCACCGAGGCGGCGCTGTCCTGGAAGGCACCGCATGATTTCGGGGCGGGTCTTGGCAAGACGGTGGACTGGTATCTCGCCAACCGCGACTGGTGGGCGGGCGTGCGCGCGCGCCGTTATTCCGGTGAGCGGTTGGGCACCGATACGAAAGGGGCCGCGGCGTGAAGGGCATCATTCTCGCCGGCGGCTCCGGCTCGCGGCTGCACCCGATGACCCAGGCAACCAGCAAGCAATTGCTGCCGGTCTATGACAAGCCGATGATCTACTATCCGCTGTCCGTCCTCATGCTGGCCGGTATTCGCGACATCATGGTGATCTCCACGCCGTCCGATCTGCCGCAGTTCCGTCGCCTGCTTGGCGATGGCGCGCGGCTGGGCGTGCGGTTCACCTATGCCGAGCAGCCGCGACCGGAAGGGCTGGCGCAGGCGTTCCACATTGCACGTGACTGGCTGGCCGGTGAGGCCTGCGCGCTGGCGTTGGGCGACAACATGATCTTCGGCGACCACCTGTCGGTGCAACTGCAGGAGGCGGCAGCACGCGAGGACGGCGCTTCGGTGTTCGCCTATCACGTGGCCGATCCGGAGCGTTACGGCGTGGTGACCATGGATGCCGACGGTCGTGCCGTTGATATTGTCGAAAAGCCGGCCGTTCCTGCGTCCAACTGGGCAGTGATCGGCCTGTATTTCTATGACCGCCACGTGACAGAGATGGCCGCCGCGGTGCAGCCTTCGCCGCGTGGCGAACTTGAGATCACCGATCTTAACCGCATGTACATGGAGCAAGGGAGGCTGCACGTCCAAAAACTCGGCCGCGGCTGCGCCTGGCTGGATGCCGGCACGCCAGACAGCCTGATGCAGGCCGGCACCTTCGTGCAGACCATCCAGTCCCGCCAGGGGATGCTGGTCGGCTGCCCGGAGGAGGTGTCTTTCCGCATGGGCTGGATCGACGCGGCCACCTTGCGCGCACACGCGCTGGCTCTCGGCAAGACCGAACTGGGGCGGGTTCTGATGCAGCTCGCCGAGGGGCATCGCTGATGAAGGTCGAGCGATTGGCGATTGCCGATGTGATGCTGTTCACGCCAGCCCGCCACAGCGATGAGCGCGGCCATTTCTTCGAGGCCTACACCGCTTCGAAATTCGCTGCCGCCGGATTGGATGCGCAGTTCATCCAGGACAATCAGAGCCACTCCCGCAAGGGCGTGGTGCGCGGGCTGCACTGCCAGGTGGCGCCCTTCGTGCAGGGCAAGCTGGTGCGGGTTCTGGCCGGCGCGATATGGGATGTGGCCGTGGATATCCGCGTCGGCTCGCCCACCTACGGCCATCATGTATCAGCGATCCTGAGTGCTGAGAACGGCGCGCAGCTCTGGGTTCCCGGCGGCTTCCTGCACGGCTTCTGCGCAATGCAGGATGGCACGGAGGTGCTCTACAAGGTGGATGGCGGCTATGATCGCGCGTCCGAGCGCGGCGTGGTGTGGAACGATCCAGATCTGGCGTTGCCGTGGCCGCTGGCCCAGGGCGAGGCCATTGTGTCCGACAAGGACCAGGTGCTGCCGCGCCTTTCGGCGTGCGAGCCTTGGTATTCGGTGTGAGTAATAACCCGATCCTTATCACCGGTGGGTCCGGTCAGTTGGCCACCTGCCTGGAACGGGCGGCCGGCCACCTTGCGGTGCGGCGCATCGGCCGGCCAGAACTGGATTTCGACGCACCAGACGCCATTCCCGCCATTCTCGCCGACATCGCGCCGCGCATGATCATCAATGCGGCGGCCTACACCGCGGTCGATAAGGCCGAGAGCGAGCCGGCTGCCGCCGATCGTGCCAATCATATCGGGCCGAAGCTTCTTGCGGAATATGCCGCGCGCGCCGGCATTCCGCTGATCCATGTGTCGACCGATTACGTGTTCGACGGCACCAAGGGCGCGGCCTATGTGGAAACCGACGCGCCAAGCCCGACGGGCGTCTACGGTGCCACCAAGCTGGCTGGCGAGCAGGCGGTGCTGGCGGCGCATCCGCGCAGCATCGTGCTGCGGACGTCGTGGGTTTATTCCGCCATCGGCCGCAACTTCCTGCTCACGATGCTGAACGCGGCGCAGCATATGCCGAAGCTGCGGGTGGTGGGGGACCAGATCGGCAACCCGACCAATGCCGGTGACCTCGCCGATGCCATCATCACGATTGCGGCAATGATCGAGCGGGACGGTTGGAACGATGCGTATCACGGCGTATTCCATGCCGCAGGTTCTGGCTTCACAAGCTGGCATGGCTTTGCCGCGGCAATATTTTGTCATGCTGCGCCGCATGGGGCACCGGTGCCTGAGTTAGCAGCGATCAGCACAGCGGATTGGCCGACGCCGGCCCGTCGGCCTGTGGATTCCAGGTTGGATTCTGGCCGGTTGG
>JBBROR010000121.1:0-9335 GCA_038229175.1 Acetobacterales bacterium
AGGGAGGACTGTCAGAAACGCAAGCCAAGGACTGGATCGCGGCCCTTGCACGCCAAGGACGCTACCAGCGCGATGTCTACTGATACCACCTGCCCTTATTGCGGCGTCGGCTGTGGCGTGCGGGTGGCGGCCAACCTTTCGTTCGCTGGTGATCCCGGTCATCCCGCCAATCTCGGTCGCCTGTGCAGCAAGGGTTCAGCGTTGGGCGAGACGCTGTCGCTCGACGGCCGGCTGTTGCATCCGGAGATTTCCGGCGTAAGGACCGACTGGAACACGGCACTCGATCTCGTGGCGCACCGCTTTGCCGACACCGTCGCACGCCATGGCCCGGACAGTGTGGCGCTATATGTCTCCGGGCAGTTGCTGACCGAAGATTATTATGCGGCCAACAAGTTCACCAAAGGCTTCCTCGGCACCGGCAACATCGACAGCAATTCGCGCCTGTGCATGGCGAGTGCCGTTGCGGGGCACAAGCGGGCCTTCGGCGAGGATCTCGTGCCCGGCATTTACGAGGACCTGGAGCTAGCCGATCTCGTCGTGCTGGTTGGATCCAACACCGCCTGGTGCCACCCGGTGATCTACCAGCGCATCCTGGCCGCCCGCGCGGCACGGCCGCATACACGCCTGGTGGTGATCGACCCACGCCGCACCGCGAGTTGCGAGGGGGCCGATCTGCACCTGAAGCTGCGCCCGGGCACGGATGTCGCCTTGTTCAGCGGACTTCTGGCCCAGCTCGGCGATTCCAAGGATCCAGCCACCGTGCTGGCACGGACCCAGACGCCGAGCCTGGCCGCGACCGCCGACCTGTGCGGACTTGATACCACGGACCTTGCCGTCTTCTTCGCCTGGTTCGCCAAAACGTCGCGTGTGGTTACGTTGTTCAGCCAGGGCGTCAACCAGTCGAGTGCCGGCGCCGACAAGGTCAACGCCATCATCAACGTGCATCTCGCCACCGGCCGCATCGGCGTGCCCGGCGCCGGACCGTTCTCGATCACCGGGCAGCCCAACGCCATGGGCGGGCGCGAGGTGGGGGCGCTGGCCAACACGTTGGCGGCGCATCTGGAATGGAGCCGGCCCGGCGATGTCGATCTGCTCAAGGCCTTTTGGAACGCACCCAATCTCGCCATGAAGCCGGGGCGAACGGCGGTCGATCTGTTCCAGGCGATTGGGCGCGGTGAGGTCCGTGCCATATGGATCATGGCGACCAATCCCGCGGTGTCGTTGCCGGAAGCCGAGGCGGTGCGGGCAGCGTTGCGCGGCTGCGAAACGGTTGTGGTTTCGGAGGCGACGCGGTCAGATACCGTCGATCTCGCGCATGTTGTTTTGCCCGCTCTGGCGTGGGGCGAAAAAAGCGGCACTGTGACCAACAGCGAACGCATGATCAGTCGGCAGCGCGCCTTTCTGCCAGCACCGGGCGAGGCGAAGGCGGATTGGTGGGCGGTGGCGCAGGTGGCCGCGCGCATGGGGTTCGGCGCGGAATTCGGCTGGAGCTCGCCGGCGGAGATCTTCCGTGAACACGCATGCTTGTCCGGCACGGGCAACACCGGCCAGCGCGTGTTCGATATCTCGGCGCTCGCATCGCTGTCTGATGCCGCCTATGAGGAACTGAAGCCGACGCGCTGGCCGTGTCCCGCGGGAAGGCCGGCGCCTGCGCGCCTGATGGCCAGCGGCGGCATTTTGGTGCCCACGCCGGCGCGCGCACCGGCACAGGCGCCATCGGCGGCGTTTCCGCTGCGGCTCAACACGGGGCGTATTCGCGACCAGTGGCACACGATGACGCGCACCGGGAAATCCACGCGCCTGCATGCCCATCTGCCGGAGCCGTTTCTGTCCATTCATCGCGATGACGCCGGCAACATTGCCGATGGGGCATTGGTATCCGTGGAGGCTGCCACGGGCAGCGCGGTGTTGCGTGCCCGCATCGACCCGGGCCAGCGCCCCGGCGACGTCTACGCGCCGATGCACTGGACCGACCGGTTCTGCCCGGCCGGGCGGATCAATCCAGTGGTGAATGCGGCCACGGACCCAGTGAGCTTTCAGCCGGAACTCAAGCACACACCCGTGCGCATTACGCGCTATGAGGCCGGCTGGTATGGGTTCCTTATTGCCCGCGCGGTCTTGGGCACCGATCTCGCCGAATGGACAGCATTGTTCCCGACCGGGGTCTTCCCGACCGGGGTCTTCCCGACCGGGGTCTTCCCGACCGGGGTCGCCTGGCGCCACGAACTCGCCGGCCAGGGCGCGCCGGAAGATGCCTTTGCCAGACTGCGTGCCACCTGTGCGGCGCCGGGAACCTGGATCGTGTTGCAGGACCCGGCTGCCGGAATGTTCCGGGCGGCTTTAGTCGAGGACGGGCGGCTGGAAGCGGTGCTGTTCGTGGGCCCCGACCACGACCTGCCGCAGCGCGATTGGCTCGCCAGCCTGTTCGCGCTGGATCGCATCACCACAGGCGACCGGCGGGCGCTGCTCGCCGGCCGTCCGGCAGAAGGCCCTTTGCCGGAGCGGCCGGTGTGCGTATGTTTTGGCGTCGGAGCCGGCGCCATTCGTCACGCGATCGCATCGGGTTGCAGCAGCGTCGAGGCGGTGGGAGTTGCGACCACGGCCGGAACGAATTGCGGCTCCTGCCGGCCGGAAATCAGAACGCTGCTGGCGATGGTTCCAGCGTGAGCCTCAGTATTCCGTGAGATTCATTGCGAGGCCACCCAATGATGTGCCGTCGCTGGGTGCGGCAGAAGCGCAATGCCTTGGGTGTGCAGTAGTGGCTGTCCGCACGCAGCATGATCTCGACACGGGACGCATAAGGAGGTGTGGGGTGTTCACGCTGCGGCTGCCTGACTGGCGCCGACTTGGCTGTTTGGAACGGTCGCGTTGCCGGGGTCTAATGGTCCAAAGCTGACGCTTGCTACCGGAGCGTCAGGGAATTTGGCCCACTAGCCTCTTTTGAAGTAAGACGGCTCTGAAACGACTGAAATGCAGTTTCGGTTTCGCTGCTACGGACCCCCCAGGCGGTGACCCCGGCAAGCGTCCGCTTGGCGTTGCAATAGGTGTCGGGCAGTCTGGTCAATCGGTCCGAGCGTAACCGCACCACCTCCGCCCCGCATGCTTTCGCGCGGGCCGATGGCCGTCCCCTCCACCCAACCGAGCGCAGATGGATTGGCGAGCACGAAATGGAGGATCCAGGGCTGAGGCACGACTTGAACATCAGCCGGGCGGCCAGAATTATGAGGGCATGGATCATCGCCAAGACGGCCCCTTCGCCGAACAAATCCCAGGCCTGCCAGCCGGCGCCTTCCGCAAGGCCGACGCATCGTCCGATGCGGGATTTTACATGCAGCCGCGCTTCGTCACCCATATCGACGACGTCGCCATCGCAGCTGTCACTGCGCTATATCGGGAGGTGCTGCAGCCCGGCGGCGACATCCTCGACCTGATGAGTAGCTGGGTCAGTCACCTGCCTCCCGAGCTTGCGTTCCGCAGTGTGACCGGCCACGGCATGAACGCGGCAGAGCTGGCGGCCAACCCGCGCCTGACCACCCGCGTTGTGCAGGACCTGAACGCCGACCCAATGCTACCGTTCGCGGGCGGCGCCTTCGATGGCGCTCTGGTCTGCGTGTCCGTGCAGTACCTGCAGCGCCCAGTGGAGGTGTTCCGCGAGTTGCACCGGGTGCTGCGGCCGGGGGCGCCCATCGTGGTGTCGTTTTCCAACCGCTGCTTCCCGACCAAGGCTGTGGCGATCTGGACGGCGCTCAACGGTGCGGACCAGCAGAGGCTTGTTGCGGCATACATGCAGCAGACTGGGTTCTGCAAGGTAGCCGGGCGGACGGCAACGCCACCGCGTGGCGACCCGCTATGGAGCGTAGTGGGCCACAACGCGCTAAAATCAAGCGGCTGACGGCCCATCCGACGTGCCGCCGGCTTCCATTGACCTTTGGCTTGCATTTGCTCATTCGTCCTCACGCCGCTGCCCCCCAATTTGCCAGCATCGCCACGGCGGCGGCGGGATTGGCCTGAATCCGGTAGACCGTCTGGCGAGACAAGCCCGTCGCAGCGGCGATGGCGGAAACGCCCGCCTGCATCGTGGTCATGTCGGCAACCGTTTGGACGTGAGTGTGAGTGAAACTGGGCTTGCGGCCGCGATAGGAATTAGCATCGGTATCCTTCGCATGGGCGATGCCGGCCTTCTGTGCGGCTTTTGTCGCTTCGGCCTGGGCTTGGGCGGTCGCGGTCATGAAGCCGATAAGCGCATCCCGAACCGCCTTCTGGATAGGGTCCGCGGTTGCGCCGTCGAAAGTCATGCCGTTGATGACGGTTTTCACGATGACGCCCATGTCCATGAAGCGACGGATGGAGGCAACCGCGTCGTCGTAATTGCGGCCGAGCCGGTCGACCCATCGCACCACCAGAACATCACCTGACCGCAGCTTGTCGAATAGGCGGGCTCCGCCGACACGATCGGCCAGCTTGGTGGAGACGCCAGACCCTCCGTCATCTGACACCACCTCATCGATCTTGAAGCCTGCCACCTCCGCATGTGTCCGCTGATGGGCGATCGTTTGATCGGCCGTCGAGACGCGAGCGTAAAGGATCGTGCGCATGGGTTTGAGCGTCCGTTGTGATAATGTCCGCACATAATTATGTCCGTATGGCAAAAGCAATCCTTACGGACGCCACTTTGAGCCTAGTTCTCGATATTTCTAGGGTATACCCTTACGAACAGTCTCAAAACGCATGGCTCGGTGCAACACTCGCCCCCGCATCATCTCGATCACGAGGCCGACGATCATCAGGCCCACGGCACCAGGCCTCCTTCCCGCCCCACACCCCACCCATCCTCTGGCAGCAAGAAAGCCCCGCATCAGCCCGTCCGCCAAAACGTCCGGATAGGGCCTAGACCCTCCATCGCTTCACGTTCGATTGGCTAAAAACCATTCTAGTCGGACGCCGCAATGGCGTATTTCCGACATCGTGGGACATCCGGCTAGGGCAAACCCAAAAGGCGCATTGTCAGTTATGGATGGAAAGCCGGTCGGTGCCTATGACAATGCGATGGCCGAAAGCCTCTTCTCCACGCTGGAGGCCGAGTTGCTCAGCCGACGCCGCTGTAACTCCCAGGCCGAGGCGCGAATGGCGTGCTTCAGCTTTATCGAAGACTGGTACAACCCAGTCAGGCTGCATTCCGGGCTGGGATATCGGTCGCCAATGACCTACGAAGCCGAGATGCAGAACGTGCTCTCCACCGCGTAGCCCGCAAGCCAACAAACCGTCTACCGAAACGGGGCAACCTCAGCCTATGACACGTTCGAGGACGTGACAGCCGACCTTCCAAGGTTCATTGACGAAGTTTACAACGCCAAATGGCTGCACTCAGCACTCGGTTATCTCAGCCCCGTGCAGTTCGAGGATCAAAACGCCCAGCGGGGGGTCTAAGCGGTAGCTTGATTCTGTCCACCGCCAGGGGCGCACTCCATCCTTTGGAAAATTGAGGATAGAACGGGGACGCTCGTTCGCGACCCACCGTCACCGTCGCCAGCTCCGTCAACGGAGGTTGCGTCATTAAAGGCCTGTGCGGCTGAGAGAAACAGAAAACCGGCATAGGACCATCCAAAAGTCCCATGCGGAAGTGCGGAACAGGAATCCAACGCGAGCTATGCGAAATACGCGGGTATGCGGAACTCCTAAGTGGCGCGACAACCCAGCCAGCGGCTCAGCCGGCAGACCTTACATAGGTTTCACGTTCCGTTGCTCCCCAGACCCCGAAAACGGCGTGAGAGGAAGTGTTCCAATGGCAAAATCCAAGCCTGCCGATATCGGGCGGGTATTTCATGCCGGCTGGATGCCCGGTGCCGGTGGCGAACGCATCGTCGATAGCCGGACCCCCTTCCTGCCGTCCGGCGGCCGCGGCTTGCCAGCCCCCTGTGTCTATGACGTGGGCGAACGCGCGTTGCGCCAGCGCGAGCTGAACTTCGCCGCCAAGCGGTTGGCCGACATGAGCTTCGTCAGCGGGCTGGACTGGACAGATGCGCTGGGTCGCCTGCAATGGCGCGGCGTGCCCGCTACCGGCGGCCTGGATGCGATGCCCGATCCGGCACCGCGACGCGCGACGCTGGAGGCCGCCATGCAAAGCGGCGCGATCACCATCACCGTCAACGCTTCCACCCGCACCGTTGACGTCATCTGGAAAGACCCGAAAAGTAATATGGATGTCGTGGGACAGGCCCACGCACCGCACGGCTGGGGCGGCATCATCACCGGCGGCACCATCACCGGCGGCACCAGTGCCACAATGCCATCTCTATTCACCACGCCGATCCCGCGCGCGGCCGCATCCGGCAAACCATGGCCAATGGGCGACAACGTCGCATCCTTACCCCAGCCCGATGCCGCCCTCGATGGGGCTGTCAACCGCTTCTTCGGCTCATCGCCCGGCGTCTACGGCTTGCTCGTGGGCTCCCCCGACCAGATCCTGTTTGAACGCTACGGCGCCGGCGGTGCACCCGATCGGGTCACGCCAAGCTGGTCGATGAATAAATCCATGACCGGCTCCCTGATCGGCCGCCAGATCGCACTCGGATGGCTCCAGAACGTGCACGCTCCCGCGCCCGCGCCGGCCTGGCGAGACCCCCGCGGCATCCACGCGCTGATCACGCTCGATCATCTGCTGCGGATGCGCAGCGGGCTTGCCATGCCCTGCGTCGGCGACCACGGCGCCACAATCGGCTTCGAAGGCTCGGCCGTCTATTTCGACGCCACCGACAGCTTCGCCGCCGCCCAGGCCAACATCGTGGCCACCCGCCCCGGCGCGGTGTTCCGCTACGTCAATTCCGGCATCAACGTGCTGGCAGCCATCGTCCGCGATCAGATCGAGCGCCAGGGCCTGCCCTATCACGAAACGGTCTACAGCCTGCTGCCCGACCTGTTGGGCATGAGCAGCTATAGAATGTCCGCCGACATCGCAGGCAACCTCATAGGTTCCGGCTCGGCCTTTGCCACGTTACGCGACTGGTCAAAGCTTGCGGTGCTCTATCTGCAAGATGGCGTCTGGGACGGCACGCGCGTTCTTCCCGCGGGCTGGGTGGATTACGCGCTGTCGGCCGAACACGGCGGCACCAGCTACGCCGCCACCTTCTGGACCAATGCCGATCGCCGCTTTCCGGCGCTCCCCCCCGAAGCCGCATGGCTGTCCGGCGCATCGGACCAACGGGTCTTCATTCTTCGCGGCGGCCAACGCGTCGTCGCCGTCTCCAACGAGACCGATGCGCCCATGGATCTTACAGCCCTGAACGACGTGCTCGCCGCCGTCCTGGCCGCCACCTGAAGGAACACGTCGATGCGCACAGCCGTTTTTGCCCTCAGCCTTCTCCTGGCCGCACCCGCCGCCCACGCCCGCGACCTCGTCTTCGCCCGCGGCACCGAACACGCCTCAATCGACCCGCATTTCAACGACGCCGGCAACGACGGCTCCACCAACCAGAACATCTATGACCGCCTGGTCGAAATGGACGCACAACAGGTGATGCAGCCGGGCCTTGCCACCTCCTGGCGAGCGCTTGATCCGCTGCGGTGGGAAATCAAGCTGCGCAGCGGCGTCACCTTTCACGACGGCACGCCGTTCACCGGCGAGGACGTGGCATTCTCGCTCGACCGCCCCAACCGCGTCATCGGCGCCGCCGCCCCGTGGACGCGCTCGGTCGCATCCGTGGCAAGCGTGGAGATCGTCGATGCCACCACCATCATCGTGCACACCAAGGTGCCCAAGCCGATGGTGATGGACGAGATCGGTAACGTTTTCATCGTCTCCAAAAAGGCCGCCATCGGCGCCACAACAGATGACTTCAACACCGGTAAAGCGGCCATCGGCACCGGCCCCTATCGCTTCATATCCTGGAAGCGATCGGACCGGGTCGAGCTCGAAGGCTACAAGCAACACTGGCGCGGCGCCCCGGAATTCGACCACGTCACCCTGCGGTTCATTGCCAACACCGCCACCCGCATCGCCGGGCTGATCTCCGGCGATGTCGACGTCATCGACGGCCTGCCACCGAACGACGTGCCGACCGTCACCGCGCGCCCAAACCTGCGCGTCTGGTCGGGCCTCACCAACCGCATCACCTTCCTGGCCATCGACAGCCCGCGAGAGACCACGCCGTTCGCAACCGACCTCGCCGGTGCGCCGCTGGCCAAAAACCCACTCGCTGACATGCGCGTCCGCCGAGCGCTGTCCAAGATGGTCAACCGCCCGCAACTGGTTGATCGGGTGGCCGGCGGCCAGGGCGTGCTCGCCGGCCAGATCGTGCCGCCGGGCCAGGGCGGCTATGCCGACGATCTCGCGCCTGAAGCCTTCGATCTCGATGCGTCGAAAAAGCTTCTCGCCGAGGCCGGCTATCCGAAGGGCTTCGGGCTCACGATCCACTCTTCCAACGACCGCTTCCCCGAAGACAGCGCCGTGCTGCAGGCGCTGGGCCAGATGTTCACGCGCGGCGGCATCAAGATCAACGGCGTGGTGTCGATGCCCTTCAACGTCATTATCGGCCAGGCCGCCGCCCAAAAACTCAGCCTGTTCCTATGGGCCTACAACAGCGCGGCGCCCGACGCCTCCGAGGGTCTGAAATCGCTGCTCGCCACCCGCAACATCGCTGCCGGCATGGGTGGTTCGAACCGCACGCAATATTCCAACGCCGCCTTCGATGCGTTGCTGGCCAAGGCGCTTGCCGAGTTTGATGAAAACAAACGCAACGCGCTGTTCGCCGACGCAACCCGCCTTGCCATACGTGACGACGTCGGCATCATCCCGCTCTACTGGCAAAAACACACCTGGGCCACGAAGGCCGGGCTGAGCTACGAGACCAACGTGCAGGACGACAACGCGATACGTTTCGTCCACATCGACAAATAGCGACCAAGGACGCTCCTGCAGGGTTGCGCGCCCTGCAGGATCAGTGCGCGCAACCGGGCCGCGTAGATGTCCGGCCGGAACCCCACCTGAAGCGTGCCGTAGGCTTCCAGCTCTGGCCTCTTGATCATCGAATTCTGTGCCAGCATCAGTTGGATCGCCCGTGCCGCATCCAACCCGCTCTTTCTGGCTTCCTGCAGCTTACGAAACGTCGTGCCGGCCCGATTGAGCAGCACATCCCAGCAAACCTGCGCCACCCACTCGTGCAGGGGATACGCCATAGAACACGTTCTATGGCGTATCCCCGAGCCCCGCATGTTCGGCGATGCCGCCGGGCCGCATTACCCCCGGATCAAGCCGAGCAGTTCATCCTCGCTGAGACGCCCGCTGGTCTCGGCGCCCTCCAGCAGGTCGGAGGCCAGGTTGCGTTTGTCGTGGTGCAGCG
>JBBROR010000122.1:0-9228 GCA_038229175.1 Acetobacterales bacterium
CGACGTCTTAAGTTTGGATGACGATCAAGTGGAGCATCTTTCATGAATATGGTTAGTAGGTTTCTTGGCGCAGGCGCTGTCCTCGTCAGCTCTGTCGTAGCGGGCCAGGTCGAGGCCGCCCCGTACATGTCGACGTTCACGTTTGCTGATATTGGTTCAGTTGGTACTAACGGGAACCCTGTCGGAACAGGCGCTGGTTATGATCCCGCTGGCACGCTTGGGAATGCTACTTCCGTGCGTATTTCGAGTCAGAACATCCAACTTGGAGGCAGCGGTCCGGCCTTTGTGACAAACTTTGCCTTCAATGCAGCAGTAAATACTGTGGCGGTTGGCGTGCCTGTGTCTGGTGTGATTGCAAATAACACTTTCACTTGGATTGGGCAGAACTCTATCTCGTTCACATTCATTTCGAGCAACAGCAGCTATAGCACTACGCAAGCGAACGCCCAGAATGGTCAGACAGACTCCGTCGCCCTGTCGTATTTTGGCCAGCTGACAAACAACAGCACAGTGGCTTCGGTTGGTGGCCTCCTTGATACCCAGACTGGTATTTTAATTTTTGGGTTCCAGTCCACGGGTCAAAACTCGGTCACGAGTGAGTCGGGCACGTTTTCGACACCGGCTCCAGTGCCGGAGCCCATTTCTATGATGTTGCTCGGGACCGGCTTGGTTGGATTACTTGCAGCACGTCGTCGTGTCTAAACTGAGCTACTCCAGAGAATTGGGTTAAAGTTGAAAAGGCCGTATCTCACGATGCGGCCTTTTTGTTTCTCCGCCACCAAAAGAGCGGTAAAACACCAAGGTGGGAGAACGAGCATCCGCTCACTCGCTTTTCGTATTGTTCCAACTGCCCCGAGTGTTAATCTTTGAGAAACAGGTCAACAGCCGCCGTTATGAGTCTTTTTTTGCGCGCCGCTGCCGTCCAACCTGGCGCACGATTCTAACGGCTGCGAGCTTTGAAAGAGTCGACGCTCGCAGCCGTAATTATCAGGCGTAATTCATCATAATCGTCTTCTTGTGCGTAAAATGCTCAAGCATACTCTCCAGGCTGGCTTCCTTGCCCAGGCCTGAGCTTTTCACGCCGCCATAGGACAGGTTGGCCTGCACCACGAGGTTCTGGTTGATCTGCACCAGGCCGGCCTCAAGTCGATGGGCGAATTCCAGGCCGATCTTGAGGTTGTTGGTCCATACGCTGGCGGCCAGGCCGTATTCGCTGTCGTTGGCGGCGGCCAGCACCGCTTCGGCGTCATCGAACGGGAAGATGCAGGTCACCGGCCCAAAGATCTCCTCGCGCACCAGGCGGCTATCGGCAGGCAGGTCGGTGAAGATGTGCGGCTGGATGAAGCGGCCCTTCGACAAAGTGGGGTCCTTTGGCATCGCCGAGCAGGCGCGGCCATGGGCGCCGGGGGTAGCCAGGCCCTCGGCGATGAAAGCGCGCACCCGCTCCATCTGGTCGTCTGAAATGATGGTGCCGATATCCGTCTTCTCATCGAGCGGATCACCCATCACCATCGCATCGACGCGTTCAGCCATGGCCGCCACGAAGCGCTCATAGATGGGCCGCTCCACATAGATGCGGCTGGCCGCCGTGCAACTTTGGCCCTGGCGGGTGAAGCGCATCGAGGTCAACGCGCCTTGCACTGTCTTTTCGAAGTCGCAATCCGCGAAGATGATCATCGGCGACTTGCCGCCAAGCTCCAGCGTGACGGGGATCAGCTTCTCGGCAGCCGCGCGGGCGACGATGCGGCCAACCGGGACGGAGCCGGTGAACGTCACCTTTTTCACGTCAGGATGCGCCACCAAAGGCGCGCCGCATTCCGGGCCGAAGCCGGACAGCATGTTGAAGCAGCCCGGGGGCAGCACGCGGTTCATCAGCTCGCAGATGCGCAGCACCGCCAGCGGCGCTTCCTCGGCGGATTTCACCACCACGGTGTTACCAGCCACCAAGGCCGGCGCAATTTTCAGGCTCATCAGCAGCAGCGGCACGTTCCAGGGGATGATGGCGCCCACCACGCCCAGCGGCTCACGTATCGTGACGGACAGAACATTGGGTGCGAACGGCACCGACTCGCCCTTGAGCTCGCCGCCGAGGCCGCCGAAGAATTCCAGCACGTCGGCCACGGTGTTGGCCTCTACCCGGCTCTCGGTGCGCAGCGCCTTGCCGGTTTCCAACGCGATGAGACGGGCGATCTCTTCCACATGCTGCTTGATCAGCGCCGAGCATTGCGCCACCAGGGCGCCGCGCTTGCGGGCCGGCATCTTGGCCCAGAGTTTTTGTGCCCGATCGGCCGATGCGACGGCGACATCCACATCGCTGGCATCGCCATCGGCGGCGCGGGCAACCTCTTCGCCGGTGGCGGGGTTCACCACGGCAAAGGTCTTGCCGGACACGGCCGGCACCAGCTTGCCATCGATCAGGTGGGAGCCGGACAGCGCGCGGGCGAGGGCGCGTTCGTCCAAGGTGGGGTCATGCGGAGTTGCATGCGAATTCGTGTCAGGCATTGGGGGTTCCTCCCGTCGGTCGTATGACAGTGATATAGACCGTTTCGACCAACCCCCAAATCTGTGGAATTCTTGACGATATGACCCTTTCTGCCCCCACCGGCCCGCTCGTAGGGCTTCGCGTGCTTGACCTTACCCGCGTGCTCGCGGGGCCCACCTGCACGCAGATGCTGGGTGACCTTGGTGCTGAAGTGATAAAGATCGAGAAGCCGGGGGCCGGCGACGACACGCGTGGGTTCGCGCCGCCGTTCATGCCCGGCACGCGGGAGAGTGCTTATTTCGTGGGGGTGAACCGCAACAAGCGCTCCGTCACCGTCGATATCGCCAAGCCTGAGGGACAGGTGCTGATCCGCAAACTGCTGGCGGGCTGCGACATCCTGGCCGAGAATTTCAAAGTGGGCGCGCTTGCGAAATACGGGCTGGGCTATGAAGACGTGCACCGTGAATTTCCCGGCCTCATCTATTGCTCCATCACCGGCTTCGGCCAGACCGGCCCCTACGCGCCGCGGCCAGGCTATGACAGCCTGATTCAGGCGATGGGCGGCGTGATGAGCCTGACCGGCGAGCCGGACGGGCTGCCGCAGAAAGTGGGCATTCCCGTGGCAGACCTGTTTGCGGGTTTGTATGGCTGCATCGGGATTCTTGCAGCGCTGCGTCATAAGGAAAAGACGGGGCAGGGCCAGCAGGTGGACATCGGTATGCTCGACACGCATGTGGCCTGGCTTGCCAACCAGGGCATGAACTACCTGGCCACCGGTGAGAATCCACCACGCCTGGGCAACCAGCATCCGAACATCGTGCCCTACCAGGTGTTCCCCACCCAAGACGGATACTTGGTCCTTTCCGTGGGAAATGATCCGACCTTTGCCCGGTTCTGCCAGAATACCGGGCTTGATCATTTGCTGGTCGATGAGCGGTTCGAGACCAATGCGGCCCGCGTGGCCAATCGCCAGCTTGTGACGGACACGCTGACGCCCGTGATGCAGACCAAGACCACCACCGAATGGGTGGACAAGCTGGAGGCGCTGAAGATCGGCTGCGGTCCGATCAACACGCTGGAGCAGGTGTTCGCCGATCCGCAGGTGCAGGCGCGCGGCGTGGTGGTGCAGATGCCGCATGCCACCGCCGAAGGTGGCAGAGTGCGCGTGATCGCCAATCCCGTGCGGCTGTCGGAGACGCCAGCAGATTACCGGATCACGGCGCCGATGCTGGGTGAGCACACCGACGACGTGCTGGGCGGTGTGTTGGGATTGAACGCGGACGAGATCGCCGGCCTGAAGTCACGCGGCGTGGTGTAGGTGGAGGCAGCCCACCGTCTTTGTTGCGAGGTGGGATTGTAGACGGCGTCCATCCTACGGGATGGTGGCTTTGGCAATCAGGAACACGCTGAAGGCCTGCAGGGTGATTTCGGACACGTGGTGCTCGATTCCCTCTGCATCCTGCTCGGCCGATTCAGCCGGCACACCCACGGCACGCAGCAAGTCCACCACCAGGCGGTGGCGTGATTTGACGCGGGCCGCCAGGGTTTCGCCTTGCGGCGTCAGAAACACGCCGCGATAGGGACGCGATGTGGCAAGCCCTTCGCGCTTCAGCCGGGCGATGGTCTTGATGGCGGTGGCGTGGCTGACGCCTAGCCGGCGCGCGATGTCGGTGGGGCGCGCCTCGCCGCCGGTGGCCAGCAGGTCGGCGATCAGCTCGGCATAGTCTTCGAGAAGGGCGGTCGATTGCGCTGTCCGCGCTTTGCCGAACCGCCGGGCCTGGGTGGGCTCGGCGGGCAGCAGCGCGATCGATGGCTCCGCCTCGTCCGACGAGGCCTTGCGGGACGGCACATGTGTTCTCCGGCTGTATCGGCGGGACCATGACAAAGCGGCACGATAAATTCAATGCGCCAGCTTGCCGGAGCCTTCTTGCGGTTTTGACGATCACGCCCGGAGCCCCACGCTATTTGTCGACGCGGGCGTTCCGGCGGCGTATCGTCAAAGGCTTGCGTGAGAAGAGCTTCTGGACGACGATGCTGCGGTGCAGCATGAGCGTCGTCCGGCGCCTTTCCCAAGACCAACAAAAGGATTACCCACGTGGCCACTGACAAGTCGCAGAACGTTCAGGAAGTCTTCCTGAACCACTTGCGCAAGAACAAAACTGCCGTGACCGTGTTTCTGGTCAACGGGGTCAAGCTGCAGGGGATCATCACCTGGTTCGACAATTTCTCGGTGCTGCTCCGGCGCGATGGGCATACGCAGCTGGTGTACAAGCACGCGATTTCGACCGTGATGCCGGGTGCGCCGATCCAGTTGTTCGACGGCACCACGGTGCCAGCGCCCGCGGTGGCGACGTCTGCGGTCATGTCCGGCGCAACTTCTTCTGGCGCCACACCCGCCAATCCGTCCGGCAACACGCTTTCGATCGCACGGCGGGAGAGCGAGACTGACTGATATAAAGGCCGCCGCCGCATCAGCCTCGCCGGCAAAGGGCAAGTCACAGCCAAGCCCCACGCGGGCTGCGGTGGTATTGCCCTGGGAGAAACCTGACCGGTCAGATGCTGGCCGTGCCAGTGAGGCGCGGCTGGCCGAGGCGGTTGGCCTGGCGGCCTCGATCGGGCTGGTGGTGGTTCACGAGGCGATCGTGCCCTTGCGCGCCAAGCGGTCCGCCACGTTGTTGGGCATTGGCCAGATGGACATGCAGGGCGCTGCCATTGCGGAACATCACGTGGCGGTTGCAATTGTCGACAGCCAGTTGAGCCCGGTGCAGCAGCGGAACCTGGAAAAGGCCTGGGGCTGCAAGGTGATTGACCGCACCGGCCTGATCCTGGACATCTTCGGTGAACGGGCCACCACGCGTGAAGGCGCGCTGCAGGTGGAACTTGCGCATCTGGACTACCAACGCTCGCGACTCGTGCGGTCATGGACCCATCTGGAGCGGCAGCGCGGCGGTTTCGGATTTCTCGGCGGCCCCGGTGAGACGCAGATCGAGGCCGACCGGCGATTGATCGACGATCGCATGGTTCGCCTGAAACGCGAGTTGGAGCAGGTGCGACGGACCCGCGGCCTGCATCGGGATGCCCGCAAGCGCACGCCGTTCCCCACGGTGGCCCTGGTGGGCTACACCAATGCCGGAAAATCCACGCTGTTCAATGCGTTAACCGGCGCCGAAGTGGCGGCGAAGGACCAGTTGTTCGCAACTTTGGATCCCACCATGCGCGGGCTGACGTTGCCCTCGGGACGCCGCAGCATCCTGTCTGACACCGTGGGCTTCATCAGCGAGTTGCCCACCGAACTGGTGGCAGCTTTTCGCGCCACGCTGGAGGAGGTGTCGGAGGCCGACCTTATTCTTCATGTGCGCGATGCCTCGCATCCGGACACCGACCAGCAGCGCGCCGATGTGGAGGCGGTGCTGCAGGGCCTGGTTTCGGACGGTACGCTTGATGAGGATTGGCAATTGCGCACCATCCAGGTGTTGAACAAGGCCGATTTGCTGGGCGGCGTGGCCAACATGACCGTGAAATCAAGCATGATCGCGGTGTCCGCCATAACGGGCGAAGGGCTGGGCGACCTTGCCACGCTGATCGACCAGCGCATCGCCGCGGGCATGGTGCTGGCCTCCTACGCCATTGCCAACACGGACGGCGCTCGGCTGGCTTGGCTCTATCAGCACGGCGAAGTGATCTCACGCGCGGAAACCGAGGACAGCGTGCAGGTCCAGGTGCGGCTGCTGCCCGCCGATCGCGCGCGGTTCGAGCAGCCATGAGCCTGTTCGATCTGGCCGCGCTGCAGGCGGTCAACGAGATTCTTCACCAAGCGGCTGCGAGCGAGATCATGCCGCGCTTTCGTCGCCTGGGTGAAGGCGATGTTCGCACGAAAGACGGGCCGCTCGATCTGGTGACCGAAGCGGATGAAGCGGCCGAGCGCCAGATTACACTGGCGCTGCGGCGTCGGTTTCCCGGCTGCGTGGTGGTGGGGGAGGAGGCGGCATCAGCCGATCCAACGTTGCTGGGCACGCTGGCTGGCTCCGATCTCGCGTTCGTCGTCGACCCCGTCGATGGCACCAGCAATTTCGCCTGGGGCATGCCGCTGTTTGCCTGCATGGCGGCCGTGCTGGTGCGCGGTGAGGTGGTGGGTGCCGTGATCCACGATCCCGTGGGTGGCGATTCTGCCATGGCGCTGCGCGGGGAAGGGGCCTGGACTCAGCATCCCGATGGACACCGGGCAGATCTGCGTGTGGCGGCGCCGGTGGCGTTATGCGAAATGGTGGGCGGCGTCTCGTGGCGCTTCCTGCCCGCTGGCTTGGGGCCGCAGGTGGCGGCCCGTTTGCCGCAGGTTGCCGCCAGTTTCAGCTATCGCTGCGCGGGCCACGAATACCGGATTCTGGCGGCTGGGCACTGCCATTACCTGATGTATGGCCGGTTGCTGCCATGGGACCACGCTCCAGGCTGGCTGCTGCATCGTGAGGCTGGCGGATATTCTGCCCGGTTCGATGGATCTTCCTACCGTCCGGGCGATTATGACGGCGGGTTGATATGTGCGCCCGATGCTGAAAGCTGGCAGATTCTGTATCAGGCTTTAATCTGCATCTGACATGCACATATGCCTGTAATGGAGACAGCACTCGGCTGTCTGTTGAAGAGAACGTGACGATGGACTCGTTAGTCATTCAACTTTCGTTTGGATGAGATCGAGTGAGCGCTGCGCTCGCGGACACCGTAATGCAAATTCTGTTCTAGATAGGATATCACAATGAAAAACAAACTTCTCGCTACCACGCTGGCAATGGCTGTTTTGGTTTCATTTCCGGTTTTTGCTCAATGCGTAGCCGGCGCGCCGGGCGCACGCCTTGCCGAGGGTGACACGGCCGGCAAGGTGAAGCTTGCCGAGGGCGACACGGCCGGCAAGGTGAAGCTTGCCGAGGGCGACACGGCCGGCAAGGTGAAGCTTGCCGAGGGCGACACGGCCGGCAAGGTGAAGCTCGCCGAGGGCGACACGGCCGGCAAGGTGAAGCTCGCCGAGGGCGACACGGCCGGCAAGGTGAAGCTCGCCGAGGGTGACACGGCCGGCAAGGTGAAGCTTGCCGAGGGTGACACCGCCGGCAAGGTCACCCTCGCGTCAGGCAACATCGGAACGCCTGTCTGCCCGTAGCCTATCAGGCTGTTCGATGATAATGGGGCCGCGGTGACAACGAATGTCGCCGCGGCCTTGCTTTTTGTGAAGGTGCCCCGTGCTGCCGGCGGTGACTTGGGAGAAGTTCAAATGCTGTATTTTCAGGCAAAAGCCTGGCGCCGGCTATTCGCCTCCGCACTTTTGCTTGTCCTGCTGGCTGCCCCGCTACCGGCGCGCGCGACCGGCGTGCCCAATTCCTCCTTGGCGGATCTTGTGGCCAACCTGCTGCCGTCGGTGGTCAACGTCACCACCAAACGCCTGGTGCGCCCGCCGAACAACACGCTCAACGCTTCAAGCACGGTCGAAGCAGGTGACGGCACCACCTCCAACACCACTGTCGGCTCCGGTTTCGTCGTCGATCCTGACGGATTGATCGTGACCAACAACCACGTGGTCGATGGTGCCTACGACGTCACCGCCACGTTCAACGACGGCACCATCCTGCACGCCGAGGTGATTGCCACCACCAAGCTCGGCGACCTTGCACTGATCAAGGTGAACAGCAACCACAAGCTGCCTGCCTTGCGTTGGGGCGACAGCTCCACCGTGCGCGTGGGCGACCCGGTGATCGCCATCGGCAACCCGCTCGGTTTCGGTGGCTCAGTAAGCACCGGCATCGTCAGCGCGCTCAACCGCAACATCATGCTCAGCCCCTTCGATGACTTCATCCAGACCGACGCGGCGCTGAACCACGGCAATTCCGGCGGACCACTGTTCAACCTCAACGGCGAGGTCATCGGCGTCACCACCGCTCTATTTACCCCGGTAGATGCCGGCGGCTCGATCGGCATCGGCTTTGCCATTCCCGCGTATTGTGCCGAATTCGTGACCACGCAGCTCTCCCGCTTCGGTATGGTCCGCGCGGGCGAACTTGGCGTGCAGTTGCAGGATGTCACCGCCGAGATTGCCGCGGCGATGGGCCTGCCGCCCACCAGCCGAACCGCGGGCATTCTGCCCGGCAGTGCCGGCTGGGGAGTGATCGTTACCAACACCACGCCAGATGGTCCATCGGCCCAGTCCGGCATAAGCGAGGGCGACATCCTTCTGCGGATCGATGGCCAACCGATCGGCGACGTTCGCGCGTTTGCCCGCACGATCGCGGTGCACAAGCTGAACGCGCCCGTGACCGTCGATCTATGGCGCAAGGGCGCGCCCATGACGGTTCGGCCGGTGGTGCGCGAATGGCTGTCCGGCGAACGGATCGACGCTGCGGCCCTCACCCGCAGCCGCCCGGTGCGGTCCGCCATGGCCGATCTGGGCCTACGCTTGGCGCCCCTTACCGAAGCCGGCCGGGTCTCGCGCGACCTCGCGCCGGGCCAGTCTGGCGTGCTTGTGCAGAACGTGGTTGCAGGCAGTATCGCGGGTGATCGCGGCTTGGGCTCGGGCGACGTGATCATCAAGGTTATGGACCAGCCGGTGTTCCAGCCGGACGAGGTGCTATCCCGCCTGCGCGACATGTGGGACCAGCGTCAGAATATGGTGTTGCTTCTGGTACACGGGGCGAACGGCCTGCGCTGGGTGCCAATGCCGATGCCCTCCCATCCAGGCTGACCGTGTGATGAGCGGGCTTGCCATC